>DNMQ01000365.1 GCA_003488145.1 Pseudomonas sp. | reverse complement strand
ACTCAGCTCCTGCAACCGCCCTGTCTCATTGGACTTAAAGAGCTTTTATCACTTTATCGACCCGATGGCTCTGGCCTTGCCTGATCTTTATGAGGAATTCGGCCTTGATTTTAGTGATGAAGAACGGGAGTTTACTGCGGATTTTGCTAGATTTCTTAATCTTTGGGCCGAAGGTGCCGGTAAATTTTCGAAGAAAGTCACACTAGGAAAGTCTTTGATTTCAGGTGGTCTTGTTATTGGTCTAACTGCCAGTCGAGTTATTTCGAATGTTTTGCTAGGTCGCTGGGATCGGTTGATTAAGGAGCGAGTCGCGCCGATACATTATGGTCGCTATGTTGATGACATGTTTTTGGTGCTGCGTGATACCGGCACTGTCCGTAATGGTCAGCAACTTATGCAGTATTTGAAGGACAGGATGGGACCAGAGGTTGTTTCTCAAGTTGGTAAGGCTGATGACCAAACTTGGAAGGTTCAGCAGGGGGAAGGCTTTCAAGGTCATACACAGATAATTCTGCAATCAGACAAGCAGAAGCTGTTTGTGCTGCAAGGTCGTGCCGGGCTTGACCTGCTCGACAGTATCGAAAAAGAGATTGGTGAGCTTTCTAGCGAGCACAGGCTCATGCCTTCACCGGACCAACTTGATGACTCTACTGCCGCCCGAGTTCTATCAGCTGCGGGTGCCGTCGGCGAAAGCGCAGATACCTTACGTCGCGCCGACGGCTTGACCATTCGCCGTTTAAGCTGGTCGTTGCAGTTACGGCATGTGGAAACACTGGCCCGTGATCTGCCGCCACAGGAATGGCAGGAGCAGCGCCTAGAGTTTTATCAATTCGCCCATAATCACATACTTCGTCCAGATAATTTATTTGCACATTTCACCTATTTGCCCCGTTTGTTGGGTTTTGCTATCAGCTTGAACGAGTGGCAGCAGGCTGAACAAATTGCACTCCGCGCATACAATTCCCTGCAGCAGTTGGCGATGGCAATCCCCAAAGGGAGGTCCATCGCAGTCAATGGGGTTGAAGCTAAGGCCGGAGAAAATCTATGGCCGATGGTGAAAGGCACTCTGAGTTGGCTATTTATTGATGCGGCGTCCCGCTATTACGACCCGGACCGACTATTGCTCGGCCAGCGCTCCAGAAAAGAACAGCGCCTAGCTACCCTGTTTTTGAAGGGTATCTTTGACAGCCTGCTCGAAGTTGAAACCTTGCTTGATTTTCACTTTGGTTCGGAAGATTTTGATAAAAAAGCACCCATGGTTGCCATGGCTGACCTAGCCAAAGAACCCTATAAGCGGATTTTGCACAGCATGTCTGCTGGCAAATTGGTGGGGCAGCGTGAAAGTAAGAAGGAGAGTCGAATCCTAAAATTGATGGAAGACTCGCAGCTGTTGAATACCGAAACACTAAAGGATTTCTTGAAGTCAACTCGTCTCAGCCGGCTTGAAGCAGTTGAGGTCGGCAAGCGCAAGAACGAAAGCTATTTACCTTATCTGTTTCCTACACGCCCGCTGACTCCAGCTGAAATATCGGAGCTTGCGCCAGAGTGCGTAGGCTTGCCAGGGGCGGATGGTAAACGCTCTGAACAGAAACCTTCTGTGATATGGGCGCAATATACTCAGGCTCTTAGAGGTGTATGGATAAAGCCATCTTTGCTCGCCACAGAGCAGGACGGCAGGGACATGCCGGATGTCCAGAGATCGCGCAAGTATATTCGGATTGGCACAGACCGCAAAAATAAAATTACTGTTGCTCTGACGAGCATAAAAACAGAGGACAAGGATTGGGCAGCAATGGCCTGCAATAGACCCAATATGTCTCGCGAGAGATATCAGCGCATTTCAGAATTGGTCAATCAGACAATTCGGCTCAAACCTCGGCCTGACTATATATTGTTTCCGGAGCTTTCCATTCCCTTAAAGTGGATAGATAGCCTTGCGGCCCGACTGAGCTCCATGGGTATAAGTTTAATTGCCGGAACCGAGTACCGCCACTTTGAAAACGGTCAGCTTCTGAGTGAGGCTTGTCTGGTGCTTACTGATAACCGGCTAGGCTACCCGGCCACGGTAAAAATTTGGCAGCCCAAGCTGGAACCTGCGGTAGGCGAAGATAAGGAGTTAACGACGAAGTATGGGAAGTTCTGGGCCTTTTCCAAACTGCAAGGAAAGCGCGGCAAGCCAGTTTACATACATAACAACCTTCACTTCGGCGTGATGGTTTGTTCGGAGTTACAAAACAGCAAGGCTCGCGTGAGGTTTCAAGGGGAAGTGGATGCCTTGATGGTACTGAGTTGGAATCAAGATCTGGAGACCTTTGCTTCGCTTATTGAGTCTGCTGCGTTGGATATACATGCCTACACAATTCTGGTGAATAACCGGAAATACGGTGATAGCCGTGTACGCTCCCCTGCAAAAGAATCTTTCATGCGTGACATTGCACGTGTGCGAGGTGGCGATAATGATTTTGTCATAGCTGCCACACTGGATATTGAAGCCTTACGCGCTTTTCAAAGCAGAGCAAAGCGCTGGCCAGAGGTAGGAGATAAATTCAAGCCAGTACCTGAGGGATTTAAACTCAACAAAGCTCGACGCAAGCTGCCGCCACAGTAACAAGCTACCGCCAGAGTAAATGGGAGCTTACGGCTGAACGGTATTGGAGTTTTCAATGGGCCAATAACTGGTATGTGATGGATGCTACTAACTTTCTGTTTTTGGTTGGCGAGTGTTGCTTCTGGCCGATAGCAGCCTTCCCTCCTAATCCAACCCCGGCAAACCCTGCTCCAACCTCGGACAAACCCAATCCACAAATGCCCGCACCCTTGGCGATAGCTGCAAGGCGTGCGGGTAGACGAGTTGGATCGGCAGGTCCTTTGGTTCGTAATCCCTGAGCACCCTTACCAGACGACCATCAGCCAGTTCATCGGCGACCTGATAGTGCATCAGCCGTGTGATGCCGAGACCTTGCACGCAGGCTAGGCTGGCGGCGCGGATCTGGTTGCAGGTCAGGCGTGGGGTGATCTCCTCGGCCTGTTCCTTTTCGCCGTGGCGGTAATACCAGTGGCGGCCCTGGGCGGCAAAGAGGATGCAGGCGTGGTCCTCGAGTGCTGACGGGGTGTCGATGGCGGGGGCGGTGCTCAGGTAGTCGGGGCTGGCGCAGGTGATCAGCCGGGTGCTGCCGATCTGTCGGGCGACCATGGCCGAGTCGGGGAGGTGGCCGATGCGCAGGGCGAGGTCGAGGCGTTCGTCGAGCAGCGGGACGATCTGGTCGCTCAGGTTCAGCTCGACTCTGATATCCGCATGCTTCTTGAGAAATTCGTTCACCAGCGGCGCAACGTAACGCTGGCCGAACTCCACCGGCGCGGTGATGCGCAGCAGGCCGCGGACGGCGCCGTCGCTGGCTTCCAGGCGCTGTTCCATGTCGGCGAAGTCCGCCAGCATGCGCCGGCTCCAGGCCAGGTATTCCGCGCCCTCGTCGGTCAGTGCCATGCGCCGGGTGCTGCGGTTCAGCAGGCGCACGCCGAGGTGGCGTTCCAGCGCGGCAAGTGAGCGCACCACCGATGCCACGGATTGCCCGGTGGCATCGGCGGCCGAGCTCAGGCTGCCGTTGTCGACGATGCGAACGAAGTTGGCCATTGCCTTGAGCTTGTCCATTGCCACCCCGGGATTTGTGCGATTGCTGCATAGATGTTGTCAGGCCGGCGGCATAGGTGANNATGGCCTTCTACCAGGCGCTGGGCTTCGTCGAGAGCGCGAGCTTTCCGCTGTTCGAGGCGAACGAGATGCTCAGTCCGGACGGCGTGCGCATCAACCTGATCTTCAACGGTGCGCGTGCGCCCGACGCACACAACGTGCTGCTGGATGCGCCGGTCAAGCGGCCCGGCATGACCCATCCGGCGTTTATCGTCGATGACCTCGCGGCGCTCCAGCACTGGCTCGAGGCGCACGGCATCGTCATTACCGAGGGACCGCATCCCATCGGCCCGCGGCGGATCGCGCTGTTTATCCGCGACCCGGACGGCAACGTGCTCGAATTCAATCAGCTCATCTGAGGAGGTGCGCAATGAAATTGTATGACCTGAGCCCATCCGGCAACTGCTACAAGGTGCGGCTGTTCGCTGCGCTGGCCAATATCGACCTTGAACTGGTAGCCGTGGATTTTGCCAATGGCGCGCACAAGAAGCCGCCGCTGTCCGAGCTGAACCCGCTGGGGCAGTTGCCGATTCTGGATGATGGCGGGTATATCGTCCGCGATTCGCAGGCCATTCTGGTTTACCTCGCCGGTACTTACGGCGGCCTGGCGTGGTGGCCGGACAACCCGCGTGGGCAGGCGGAGATCGTGCAGTGGCTGTCCTTCACCGCCAACGAGATCCAGCAGAGCCTGAATGCGGCGCGGCTGGTTCAGAAGTTCGGCTACCCGCTGGACAAGGCCGCGGCGCTGGCCAAGGCACCGGCGGTGCTCAAGCTGCTGGACGATCATCTGCAGCGCCACGACTGGTTGGCGATCAACCGACCGACCATCGCCGATTGCGCGGTCTACCCCTACGTGGTGCTGGCGCCGGAAGGGGATGTGGATCTCACGCCGTACAGTCACGTCGCCCGCTGGATGGAGCGGCTGGAAGCGTTGCCGGGTTATCTGCCCAAGCCCTGAACTGCGCTGAATCAGGTGCGCTCCTGCCCCTCGGCCTTGAGGAAATCGACGAAGGCCCTGAGGGGCGATGGCATGTGGCGGCGGCCGTGGTAGTAGAGGTAGGGGCCGTCGAAAGACTGCCACCAGTCTTCGAGGATGGGCGTCAGGCGGCCATCGGCGAGCGGCTCGCGGATGAAGTCCTCGAAGGTGTAGATGATGCCCAGACCGTTGATTGCCGCGCTGGTCTTCAGGTCATGGGAGGAGGTCACGAGCTGGCCTTGTGGCGGTACGCGCAAGGTTCGGCCGTCCTTCTCAAACTCGAAAATACCCACCTTGCCGCTCTCGAAACGGTGGCTGAGCAGCTGATGCTCGGTCAGCTCGGATGGGTGCCGCGGCGTGCCGTGGGCGGCAAGGTAGGCAGGCGCGGCGGCTGCGACGAAGCGTTGCCGGCGCGGGCCGACGGGAATGGCGATCATGTCCTTGGCCAGGCTTTCCTCGTAGCGCACCCCGGCGTCGTAACCCGCCGCGATGACGTCGATGAAGGTGTTCTCCATCACCACTTCGACGTTCACCGCCGGGTAGAGCTTGAGGAAGCGGCTCAGTAGGTCCGGCAACAGGAAGCGAGCCACCGGCACCGGCACGTTGAGCTTGAGGGTGCCGACCGGCCTGTGGGAGTCATCGTCCAGATCATTGAACGCGGCGCTGATTTCTTCGAGCGCCGGTCGCAGGCGTTCCAGCAGGCGTTCGCCTGCACTGGTCGGGGTGATGCTGCGGGTGGTGCGGTTGAGCAGGCGCAGGCCCAGATCGCTTTCCAGGCGGCGTATGCAATCGCTCAGCGAAGACGCCGACATGCCGCGTTTCTGCGCGGCAGCGCGAAACCCTCCGGCTTCGACCACGGCGGCAAACAGCGCGACATCACTCAGGTTGGGTTGACGCATGGAGCCTCCTTGAATTCGTCGACTGTACGATTGGGCGAACAGACCGTCCATGTTTGCCTGGATTATCAGCATCTGATCGTACGCTGATACTTCGTCCGTCAGCCGCCTCCGCCTGAGGCAAGCCATTCACGATGAAGAGGAAACGATCATGGCGCAGAGAAACTCAACCGAGCCGGGCAGCAATGCGTGGCCACTGATGAAGCTGGCCAGAACGCTGATCGCCGGGGTGGCGTTGGCTGGGACACTGGCCGTCGAAGCCGCCAACCGGCCATCGCCAAAACCCGACTGGAGCCTGGCCGACATGCCGGCTCAGAGCGGCCGCATTGTGCTGATCACCGGCGGCACCAGCGGTATGGGTTACGAGGATGCACTGGCGCTGTCGCGCGCTGGCGCGGAGGTGATCATCGCTGCGCGCAACGCTGAGCGCGGGCAGGAGACGATTGAGCGGATACGCGAGCAGGTGCCGGATGCCCGCGTGCAGTTCGAGGCAGTGGATCTGGCCAACCTGGCCTCGGTGCGCAGCCTCGCCGAGCGCCTTCAGGAGCGCTTGCCGCGCCTAGATGTGCTGATCAACAACGCGGCGATCATGGCACCGCCTGAGCGCGGCACCTCGGCCGATGGCCACGAGCTGCAGCTGGCGACCAACTACCTCGGCCCGTTCGCCTTGACCGCTTTGCTGATGCCGCTGCTGCTGGAAAGCGACGATGCCCGAGTGGTCAGCCTGTCCAGCATCGCGGCGGGTCGAGGTCAACTGAACTTCGCGGACCTGCAGGCCGAGCAGGGCTACAACCCCTACGCCACCTACGCGCAGTCCAAGCTGGCGGTGCTGATGTGGGCAATGGAGTTGCAGCGCCACAGCGATACCGCCGGCTGGGGCATTCGCAGCATTGCCGCGCACCCTGGAGTCGCGGTCACCGAACTGGTCGAGCGTGGGCCGGGGATGGATAGCGAGTTCGCCGCCAACTGGGCCAAGGACCGCGACAAGTACCACTCCGCCGCCCAGGGTGCACTGCCGACCTTGTATGCGGCGACCGCGCCGGAAGCGGTCGGCGGCGCCTATTACGGGCCGACCGGCGAGGAGGAGAAACGCGGCCCGCTGGGCTTTGCCACGGTTCCCGACGCCGCCGCGAACCAGACCGATGCCGCCGAACTGTGGCAGCTGTCGGAACGGCTGACCGGCGTGCGCTATCCGTGAACCCTCGGGCGCGGCTTTGCGCTCGCGCCCTGTTACCTCTCTTCCTTTTTCAGGAGCGCGCCCATGAGCACGCCATCCGTTGTGCATCGCCTGAGCACCGCGATCAATGCCGAGGAACACGAGGTGCGTCCGGCACTGAGTGGTTTCCTACTGTTCTTCTGCCTGTTCGCCGGCTATTTCATGCTGCGCCCGATCCGCGAGTCGATGGGTATCGCCGCCGGCGTGGAGAACCTGCAATGGCTGTTCACCGCGACCTTCTTCGTCATGCTGGCGGCCGTACCGCTGTTTGCCTGGCTCAGCTCCCACGTACCGCGCCTGCATTTCGTCGATTGGGTGTACGGGTTCTTCTGTTTGAACCTGCTGCTGTTCTCCGTGCTGTTTCTGCTGCAGGGCGAACACCCCTGGCTGGCGCGGGTGTTTTACGTGTGGATCTCGGTCTACAACCTGTTCGTCGTGTCCGTGGCCTGGAGCCTGATGGCGGACGTGTTCGACAGCGCCCAGGCCAAGCGGCTGTTTGCCTTCGTTGCCGCCGGTGCGAGCGTCGGCGGGCTGGTCGGGCCGGCGCTCAGCGCGTTGCTGATCGGCAGTCTGGGAGAGGCGGGGTTGATGCTGCTCGCCGCGCTGCTACTGGGCGGCGCGCTGGCACTCAAGTTCTCGCTCATGCGCTGGCGTGAAGTCGGCGGAGCAGGGCGCCCTGGTGCGACTCCGGCGGAGAGCACGCGCAAGCCGGTGCCGGGCAACCCGTTCAGCGGGATGATGCGGGTGCTGCAGTCGCCTTATCTGCTCGGCATCGCCGGCTTCGTGGTGCTGCTGGCCACGGTGACGACCTTTCTCTATTTCGAGCAGGCGCGTCTGGTGGCCGAACTGTTCCCCGACCGGGCGGCGCAGGTTCGGGTGTTCGGCACCATCGACGTGGTCGTCCAGGCCGGGGCACTGCTGTCTCAGCTGTTCATCACCGGACGGCTGGCGCAGAAGCTGGGCGTGCGCGTGTTGCTGGCGATCGTGCCGCTGCTTGTCTGCGTCGGCTTTGTCGGTCTGGCGCTGATGCCCAGCTTCGCTTTGCTTGCGGCGCTGATGATCGTGCGTCGAATCGGCGAATACGCTTTCGTCCGGCCCGGCCGGGAGATGCTCTTCGCACCCCTGGATGCGGAAAGCAAATACAAGGCGAAGAACGTCATCGATACGGTGGTCTACCGCGCCGGTGATGCCGTCAGCGGTTGGGGGAAGACTGCACTGGACATGTTCGGTCAGGGTGCCGGCCTAGTCGCCGTGGCCGGCGCACTCTGCGCGCTGCTATGGGGTTATCTCGGCTGGCAGCTCGGCAAGCAGGCGGACAGGCAAACCGAGGTAAGGGTGGGGGCAGTTGTGGGGAGTGGCGCTTGAGCGAAGCGCAGGCGGCGACCGGCTTTGCGCCCGGTCGCCGCGCTTCATGCGCCGGTCAGAAGCTGACCACCGTCTTCAGCCCTACGACCACTACGTCCTCCGCATCGTCGAAACCGCCGGGGCGGTGGAAGTACTGGATGTTCGGCGTCAGCGAGATGGCCGGCGTCAGGGCGACGCGGTAGTAGAGCTCGGCAGGGTATTCCACGTCCGGCACCGGCTCGCCCTGTTCGCGCAGGCGCTTGCGGGCGTCGTCGTTGATTTCCAGGCGGCCGAGGCCCAGGCCGAGCTCGTCATGCGGGCGCGAGGCGAAGGGGGCGGAGAGGATGCCGCCTACCTGCCAGATGCGCTCGATATAGGTCACGTCCGGGTCGGACTGGATGAAGTTGGTGAACAGCTTCAACCGTCGCTCGGCCAACGTGCTGCTCTGCCAGAGCTGCTGTTCGGCCATCAGATAGCCGCCGGTGGCCTGGTCGTGTTCGGCGGCTGGCGCGCCGGAAAGCGCCATCGGCCGGCCGGCAGCATCACGGTAGATGTCCTCGAAGTCGCCGGTATTGCGCCAGAGGCCCAGACGGTAGGCGCCGGGTTGGCCGGCGAAGGTCGGCGTCCAGCCCAGTTCGGCAACGGCGTGGTAGCCGGTGGTGCCGGACGGGCTGCCGAAATTCAGGCCCTGCTCGCGCTCGGTGAAACGCGGATTGACCTGATAAAGCGCAGTCTGCAGCGACCACTCTGCGTTCAGCTGGTAACGCGCGGTGGCGCCCCACTGGCTGATCGGCCAAGTGAACCAGTTCGGCGTGACATAGCCGGGCACCGTGCCGCAGAAGCCGAGGTTCTGGAACGGGCAGGCGAAGGGGTAGATCTCGCCGCTCATGGGCAAACGGCCCAGCTTGACCAGCAGGCGGTCGTCCAGCAGCGCCTGCTGGTAATAGAACTGCACCAGTCGGGTGACGCTGCCGTAGCCGTGAATTTCCTGGGGTTGCAGCAGTACGCCGAGGTCGGCCTCGGCGTTGAGGTTCTCGCCGTTGCGGTTGACCACCGTGAAGCGGAAACCGGCGCCGGACCAGCCCAGTAATTTCTCCAGATCCAGCG
Organism: Pseudomonas sp.; assembly: GCA_003488145.1. Classification (GTDB taxonomy): domain Bacteria; phylum Pseudomonadota; class Gammaproteobacteria; order Pseudomonadales; family Pseudomonadaceae; genus Stutzerimonas. The sequence continues at coordinate 26,747 of DNMQ01000365.1, read as the reverse complement.
CGGCATCGAACATCAGCTGGTCGGAGTAGGTGCCGGTGTGGTCATCGCCGCCCTGGTTATTCCAGGCCAGCTCGTTGACGTAGGTGATCTGCAGATCGACGCCGGCCTCGTGCAGGCGGGTGCGGTTGCCGTTCCAGTCGCCGAAGAGGAACTGATCGGGTGAATACTCGGCCGCGTGGGCAGAAGTGAACAGGCAGGCGGCGAGAACGCCGCTGCCGAAGCGCAGGCTTGTTGTCATTGTTCTGATCCTTCGGATGTAACTGTGCGGGGTGCAGCGAATACCGTTAGCCGCAATGCGTGTGGGCATTCACGGTATTCGCGTGCGTTTCTGCTCAGTGGTAACGCCTGGCTATGTAGGCGTTATTGGTTCAAGTGTTTAGTTGGCGATTGGACCTGGCCGGCCTAATGTCCGCCGCCAGACTTCACACCATCGCGCGCTTGCCGACGAACGAAGTGACGAATGCTTTCCAGCTCTGCATCTGTCAAATCTGGAAATTTGGGCATGCCGTTGGCGAGTAACGCGCCACCACGCACAACACTCTCGAACGCCTTTTCACTGCCTTTGAGCAAGATTGGCGACTCCCGCAGATCGGGTGCTTTCATACCCGCAACAGCTCCGGCGCCATGACAGCCAACACAGAGGTTCTCCGCAAAGACACCCGCGCCTGCCTCGGCCTTTTTGGCGTCGACCTCGAACTTCTCATCGATAATTGGCTTGGCAAGTTGCGGTGCAGGCTGTTCAGGAACAACCGCTTTTCCATCTAGCGAAAAGGTCATGATGCGGCGTTCGTGCACACCATATTTCCAGCCGTGGCTTTCAAATCCCAGTTCACCGGAGCCGCCGAAGTTGGAGGCCAGTGCACCACCAGGACCCACGAGCAGGGAAACCATCTGCTTGCCATCCAGCTTGTAGGTAATCGGTGGCGCAGAGATACCGAGGCCTACGTCATAGGACCAAAGTTCATCACCAGTGCGGGCATCGTAGGCTTTGAGCATTCCATCAGGCTGGCCCTGGAAAACCAGGTTTCCGGCTGTGGTCAAGGTTCCGCCACCCCATGGGCTCTTCTGATTTACTTGCCACACACGCTTGTTCCTGACCGGGTCCCAGGCCTGTAGGGAACCGCGTGACTCGTGTGGGTCCTTGGTCAGTTCCCAACCGGTCAGCCCCAGGTAAAGTTTGTGGTTCGCCATCTTGTGGCCAGGCTTCGTGTTCTTGCCGTCGTCCTTGAAGGTGTTGCCCAGATGGTTGGTGGGGATAAAGGCAAGATTCAACTCGGGGTTATAGGACATTGCATGCCACGAGTGAGCGCCGAATGCCGACGGATAGATATTCTTCTCGCCATCGGGATACCTGGCATCGTCCGCAACAATATGGCGCTGCTCTTTCAGGTCGTACTTGGTTGACCAGTTGGCGTCGGTAAATTTCTCGGCAGACAGTACCTTGCCGTTCGAGCGGTCAATCGTATAGAAGAAGCCGTTCTTCGGCGCATGCAATACGGCATCAACATCCTTGCCATCGATTTTCAGATCGGCAAGCACGATGTCCATGTTCGAGTTGTAGTCCCAGGTGTCGCCTGGTGCAGTCTGGACGTGCCATTTGTATTCGCCCGTATCCGCATCTACAGCTACGACAGAACAGAGGAACAGGTTGTCGCCGCCGTCCGGGCTGCGCACCTTGATATTCCATGGCCCACCGTTGCCTGTCCCGAAGATGAGCTGGTTGTATTTCTCGTCGTACGTCCAGCCATGCCAAGCATTACCGCCGCCGCCGTTTTCCCACCACCGGCCAGTCCAGGTTTTGGCGGCCATTTCCTGAGCGGCGTCTTCGAATCCATCTGCGGGATTGCCAGGGACGATATAGAAGCGCCAAACCTGTTTGCCCGTTTCAGTGTCATAGGCGGTCACATAACCGCGCATCGGCCCAAGTTCCGTTCCGCCATTGCCTACAAATACCTTGCCATCGAAAGCCTTCGGATGACCTGTGATATTCAACGGCTGGTCGTGATCGAAGGTCCGGGTCTGCCAGACTTCCTTGCCGTCCTTTCTGTTGATTGCAATCAGGCGGCCATCCCATGTGGCGATGAATAACTTGTCTCCGTATGTTGAGAGGCCTCGGCTGTGCTTCCAGAAGACCTTCTTCATGTTGTTGTCGATGATCTCCTTGGAAACTTGAGGGTCATATTCCCAAAGCATCTTGCCCGTGCGTGCATCGAATGCACGTGTTCTGTTCATTTCACCAACGTAGTACATGACCCCATCGACGACCAAAGGTGTTCCGACGATATCGGAGCGATCCGGCAGCGGCGCGTACCATTCAGGCTTGAGCCCGCTGACATTGTTTACATTGATGTCTTTGAGCGGGCTGAATCGCTGTTCAGAGTGTGTCCGCCCGTAAGCCAGCCAATCGCTGGTGTTCGATTCGTCAGACAGTTCCTTGTCGGTAATGACTCTGTCTGATGCGTGCAGTGGCGTGATCGCAAGAAGCGAGGCTGCCATGATTATCTGTACCCTTAAACTCGACTGTTTGAATTTCATTTTTATTATTTCCTTGTATGGGGTTGTTTCTCGTTTCAGGAATTCCTTAAACGAGCGTCCGCTGCTTGAACTCTTCTGATATTTTTTTTATTGGCAAAGCGGCTTCCACTGCTGCGCGCTGTAATGGCGAGCAACATGGGTGTGCGTATATCACTGCTTTTGGATTAGTTATTTAAACTTCTATAACTAGAAATCCGGTTTGGTTGCGTTTGGGTTGCCAGCGCTAATGACGGTAGCGTCGCTGCGGTAACGCTCCGCAGAGAGTCGCAGTACATCGTCCTAACAGGGTGTTGCTGCGTTGGAGCGGGTAAGGGGTGGGGTGGCTCATGGTGTTTCCTCCGATGCATGGCCGGCCCGGATGGCCTGCCGTATTGTTTTTATTCAAAGCAAGGGGGAGTGCCGTCCGGCGGCGAGGCCTTCGGGCGGATAAGTGCTGGCGCGGGCGCCGAGTTCCAGGCCCTGCCAGGCGAGGACGCGCTGATAGCATTCGGGCAGGGATGTGGCGGTGGCCCAGGCATCGGCCAGCCGCTCGGCGAGCGCCAGATGGCTTTCGGCCTGGCAGCGCAGGTCGCTGGCGCAGGCGTGGTAGAAGCGGTTCACCACGTCAGCCATGGGCTCGCGCCAGTCCTCGATCAGCAGCGCGGCGTGCGCCAGCACCACCGGGCGTCCATCGCGGCTGCGCCGCCAGCGTTGGGCGGTGCCGGCCAGCTTGCGGCCCTCCAGCGTGAGGTTGAAGCGGCCGTCGCAGAATGCACCCGGCACCGCGCCCACACCGGCCTTGAGGCCGTTCTCCGCCAGCCACAGCGCCAGGGGTTCGAGCAGCCGTTCATAGGCGATGTCGATGCGCTTGCCGACCTCGTCGCCGCTAGGCAGCGCACAGGCCAGGGCAATGTTGAGCACGGCAGAGGATTGCGGCACCGGCTCGCCGCCGGTGTCGCGCAGCAGGATCGGCCAGCCCTGCGCCGCGCAGCGTTGGCTGGCCAGGGCGAAACCGGGCCGTCGCTCGAAGCTGCCGGGCATCACCAGCGCCTGGCCGGTGGGGCGCCAGAGCAGCAGTTGGCAGTCGAACAACCCGTCGCAGACGCGCTGCAGCAAGGCCCGCTCGGCATTCAGGCCGGCGCCCACGCTGAACCGGGCGATGCCGTTCATGCCGCGTACTCCTCGATACGCCAGCAGAGATCATCGAGAAACTCTGCGGCGGGCGAGCCGTTGACGGCGCGGTGATCGAAGGTCAGCGACAGACCCATCCACTCGACTTCCACCAGTTCGCCGCTGGGCCCGAGTTCCAGCCGCCGCTGAATGCCGCCGACACCCAGGATCGCCACCTGCGGCGGATTGAGGATCGGCGTGAAGTGGTGCACCCGCGACAGCCCCAGGTTGGAGACGGTAAAGGTGGCGCCGGTCAGCTCCTTGACCGACAGCTTGCCGGCCTGGGCCTTGTCCACCAGCGCCTTGCGCGCCTGGCACAGGCTTTCGCCGTCCAGCTGTTCGGCGTCGAACAGCGCCGGGGCGACCAGCAGATCGCCCGGTAGCGGGATGGCGAGGCCCAGATGCACCGCCGCGTGCTGGTGGATCACCTCGTCCTCCAGCGTGGCATTGAGCCCGGGATGGGCCTTGAGCGTCTCGATCACCTTGAGCAGCAACAGGTCCTGCACGGACACCGCGCTGCCCTCGGCCTTCAGCTCGGCACGATGGTTTTTCAGCGCATCCAGCCGGCATTCGCTGTGGTGGGTCAGCTGCGCGGTGGTCTGCAGGCTTTCGTGCATCTTCGCCGCGATCATCTTGCGCATGCCCTTGAGCGGCACCCGTTCGGGCGCGCGCTCGGGCAGGATTTCCAGTCGAGTCATGGCTATTCCACCTGGCCGATGACCGCACCCTTGGCGATCACCGCGTCTTCTTCCTCGATGATCTTCAGCACGCCGGCAGCCGGCGCCTCGATCTCGAACTGGGCCTTTTCCGACATGACCTCGGCGACCAGGTCTCCGGCGGCCACTTCGGCGCCGTCGCTGACCAGCCAGGAGGTGATCACCGCTTCGGCGTCGCCTTCCCAGAGGTCGTCTGCAATCACGATGGGGGTACTCATAAACGTCATTCCTTATGCATGGCGTGGTAGGCGGCCACGATCTTGTCGGCGTTGGGCAGGGCCCATTGCTCCATGACCGGGGTGAAGGGGATGGGGATGTCTGGGAAGGCCACCCGCTGCGGGCGCGCCTTGAGCATGCCGATGTCGTGCTCGACGACGCTGGCGATGATTTCGCCGCTGACGCCGAAGCTGTGATAGTCCTCGTCGATCACGATCAGTCGGCCGGTTTTGCGTACCGAAGCGATGACGTGCTCGCGATCCAGCGGCACCAGGCTGCGCAGGTCGATGACCTCGGCGCTGACGCCGTCCTTCTCCAGCTGCGCGGCGGCGCGCAGGGCGTGGTGCACGCCGGCGCCGAGGCTGACCAGGCTGACGTCGCGACCCTCGCGCACGGTCTTGGCCTTGCCTATCTCGACGATGTAGGGCTCTTCCGGCACCGGCACCGTGGCGCCCTTCTCGGTGCCCAGCCAGCCCATGCCCTGCAGCGCCTTGTGGAAGAGGTAGACCACCGGGTTGTCGTCGCGGATGGCCGCAGTCATCAGGCCCTTGGCGTCGTAGGCGTTGCTCGGTACCACCACCTTCATGCCCGGCAGGTGGGCGAAGGTGCCGTACAGGCACTGCGAGTGCTGGGCGGCGTCGGAGTAGCCGGCGCCGGTGGAGGCCATCAGCACCATCGGCACCGGCACCTTGCCGCCGGAGAAGTAGGTGTTCTTGGCCATCAGGTTGTAGATGGCGTCCATGCAGACACCGAAGAAGTCGACGAACATCAGCTCGACGATCGGCCGCATGCCGTCCGAGGCAGCGCCGACGGCGGCACCAATAAAGGCTGTCTCGGAGATCGGCGTGTCGCGGATGCGGGTCTTGCCGAACTCGTCATACAGCCCGCGGGTGTTGCCGAACACGCCGCCGAGCTGGCCGATGTCCTCGCCCATCACGAACACCTTCGGGTCCAGGCGCATCTCCTGCGCCACGGCTTCGGCCATGGCGCGGGCAACGGTTAGCTTTCTTTCCTTTACTGCTGTGGTCATGGGGTTCTCCTGCTCAGCCGGCCAGCGCGGCGGGACTGACGATGATCTTGACGTTGCGGTCTTTGTGGTTGGCCAGCTCCTCGAAGCCCTGTTCGAGGATGTTGTCCAGGCCGATGCGACCGGTGATCAGCGGCGTGACGTCGATGCGCCCGTCGTCGATCAGGGCGATGACGTCGGCGAACTCACCTGCGTAGGCGAGCGAGCCGATCACCTGTTTCTCGGTGGCTACGATCTCGAAGAAGTTGAATTCCGAGGGTTCCTCGAAGATGCCGACCATCACGCAGCGACCCGCCTTGCGGATCACGTCGATGGCGAGCTTCGCCGTGGATTTATGGCCGATGCATTCGAAGGACACGGCGGCGCCGTAGCTGCCGGTGAGCGCCTTGATTTCGGCGATGGCGTCGCACTCGCTGGGGTCGATGACCCGGTTGGCACCGACTTCCAGCGCCTTGGCCTTGCGCGCGGCGGACATTTCCAGGGCGATCACCTGGCCGGCGCCCGCAGCCTTGGCGCACATGATGGTGCACAGGCCGATGGTGCCGGCGCCGACCACTACCACGGTTTCGCCGAGCAGGCTGCCGGCCTTCTTCACCGCGTGCATACCCACCGCCAGCGGCTCGATCAGCGCGCCGGCTTCCATTGGGAATCCCTCCGGCAGGCGGTAGAGCAGCTCGGCCGGCACGTTGACCAGTTCGGCGAAGGCCCCGTTGTTCATCAGCCCGGTGAAGGCCAGCTGCTCGCAGAGGTTGTACTGGCCGGTCTTGCAGAAACGGCACTGGCCGCAGTGCTGGCAGGCGTCGGCGGCGACCTTGTCGCCGGGCGCGTAGCCTTCGACCCCTTCACCGGTGGCGACGATCTCGCCGCAGAACTCGTGGCCGAGGATGCACTGGCCCTTGATGCCGGTGAGCGGGTGCGGCGCATCCACCGGAATGAACACCGGGCCGGCGAGGTATTCGTGCAGATCGGAACCGCAGATGCCGCACCAGTGCACGCGGATCTGCACCCAGCCCGGTTGCGGCGCGCCGGGCAGCGGCACCTGTTCCAGGCGGATGTCCTTGCGACCGTGCCAGACGGCGGCGGTCATGGTGGCTTGGCTGTTCATGGTGGTGTTCCTCTTGTTGTTCTGCTGTGTCCGCGTTTCGCGAGCAGGCTCGCTTCTGCGGTCTTCGGGACTGACCTGCGCTACACGAAGACCTTCTCCAGCGCCTCTTCCGGGCGCGGGTAGGGGCTTTCGCGGGCGAACTGCACCGCTTCGTCGATGCGCCCGCGGGCGCGCGCCGCGATGTCTTCGGCCTGCGCTTCGCTCAGCACGCCTTCGTCGATCAGGCGCTGGCGGTAGCCGGGAATCGGATCCTTTTTCATCAGGCCGTCCTTCTCGCCCTCGGGGCGGTAGGTTTCGCCGTCGCCCATGAAGTGGCCGGCCAGCCGGTAGGTCTCGATCTCGATCAGGGTCGGGCCGCCTCCGGCACGGGCGCGCTCGATGGCCTCACCGGCGGCGCGGAACACGCCGTCCGGGTCGTTGTTCTCGACGAACACACCGGGCATGCCGTAGGCCGCGGCGCGCACGTGGTGCTGCGCGATGCAGGTGGCGCTGGCCTTGGCCACCGAAATGCCCCAGGCGTTGTCCTCGATGACGAACACCACCGGCAGCATCCACAGCGCCGCGAGGTTCAGCGTTTCGTGGAAGGCGCCCTGGTTGGCCGCGCCCTCGCCGATGAAGGACACGGCCACGCCGGGCTTGCCCTGCATCTGCCGCGATAGCGCCGCGCCGACCGCTGGGCCCATGCCCTCGGCGATGATCCCCGAGCAGGAGAAATTCACCCGGCCATCGAACAGGTGCATATGCCCGCCGCGCCCGCCGGACAGACCGGTGGCCTTGCCGAAGATCTCGGCCATCATCTCGTTGAGGTCCACGCCCTTGGCCACGGCGATGTGGTGCGGGCGGTGGGTGGCGGTCACGATGTCCGCAGCCTCGAGGTGCGCGCAGACACCCACGGCGCAGGGCTCCTGGCCGTTGGAAAGGTGCATCTCGCCGGGGATCGGCCCCTTGGCCATGTTGAACACCGGCGTCTTGCCTTCCATGTAGATGCGCTCGATGGATTCCTCCATGTAGCGGCTGGTCAGCATCTGCTCATACATCCACAGGCGCTGCGAGTTGTTGGGCTGGGTCATGGGTGGACTCCCTTGTAGTGGCGGGTCAGATCGCGCGTTCGTTGAGCAGCCGGCCGATCTGCTCGGCCTGGCGCAGGGCCAGCGCGACGATGGTGAGGGTGGGGTTCTGGCCGCCGCTGGTGGTGAACTGGCTGCCATCGGAGACGAACAGGTTGGGTATGTCATGGCTTTGGCCCCACTTGTTCACCACGCCGTCACGCGCCTTGGCGCTCATGCGGTTGGTGCCCATGTTGTGGCTGGCCGGGTAGGGCGGCAGCTCGATGATGTCGGTGGCACCGGCGGCCTCGTAGCACTTGGCGGTGGCGGCAATGCCGTGCTTGCGCATGGCGGCATCCATCGGGTGATCGCTCTTGGTCACCACCGGGATCGGCAGGCCGTACTGGTCCTTCTCGGTGGCGTGCAGGGTGATGCGGTTGCTCTCCAGCGGCAGATCCTCACCGCACAGCCAGACCCCGGACATGTGGTTGTACTTTTCCATCCGCGAGGTGAACTGCTTGCCCCAGCCCTTGGGTGTGGGGTCAAGGAAGGCGGAGAGGAAGGGCAGGCCGAGGGCGAGGATTTCCAGCCGGTAACCGCCGACGAAACCGCGCGACGGATCGTTGTAGGACTCGTCGGAAATGACCCCGGCGCAGGTGGTGCCGCGGTGCATGTTCACCGGCTTGGGCATCACCGCGAAGATGCCGGCGGTGGTGTGGGTCATGTAGTTGCGCCCGACCTGGCCGGAGGAGTTGGCCAGCCCGTCGGGGAACATCGCCGAGGCGGAGTTGAGCAACAGCCGCGGAGACTCGATGGAGTTGCCCGCCACGCAGACCACCCGGGCCTTCTGCCTTTGGATGTTGCCGTCGGCATCGGCGTAGACCACGGCATTGGCGCGGCCCTTGGCGTCATGCTCGATGCGCAGCACCATCGATTGCGGGCGTACTTCGCAGTAGCCGCTGGCTTCGGCGCGGGGGATATCGGTGTAGAGCGTCGACCACTTCGCGCCCATCTTGCAGCCCTGCATGCAGAAGCCGAGCTGCTGGCAGGCGGCGCGGTCGTCATAGGGCTCGGTGTTGATCGCCATCGGCCCGGAGAGGATCTCCTTGTAGCCGACCCGTTTGGCGCCGGTGGCCAGCACCTTGAAGGAGTTGTGCCACGGGTGATAGGCCATGCCGGTGCTCGGCCCGGTCACGCCCATGTGCTTCTCGGCCTTCTCGTACCAGGGCGCCATCTCGTCCAGCGTCACCGGCCAGTCGAGCAGGTTGGCGCCGGCGATGTCGCCATTGATGCTCTGCATCTTGAATTCGAAGTCACGAAAGCGCAGCGCGATGCCGGCCCAGTGCACCGTGCTGCCGCCGACGCCCTTGACGATCCAGGCGGGCAGGGTCGGGTTGTTCTCGGTCAGGTGCCAGCCCCCGGCAGCCTGGCGTTTGTCGAGCCAGGAGATCTTCTTGAACATCGCCCACTCGTCGTTCTCAATGTCCTCCAGCGTGTGGCGCTTGCCGGCTTCCAGCACCACGCTGCGAATCTTCTGCTTGGCCAGCGCGTTGGCGAGCGTCCCGCCGCCGGCGCCGGAGCCGATGATCACCACGACGCCATCGTCATCCTGGGCAAAAGTTGCCATGGGGTATTCCTCATCTTGTTCTTGTTGTAATCCCGCGTGGGCGGGGTGCTCAGAGCCTGTTCAGGTCGTTGAAGCCGCGGTTGACGTAGCCGCCGTATTCCCAGGACGAACCCTCGTAGCCGAACAGCGGGAACAGCGCCTTGTTGTCGTACAGGCCGAACATCAGGCTGCTGCGCACGGCCTTGAAGAAGGGGGTGTTTTCGATGTCGGTCAGCAGGGCCACGCGCTCGGCCTCGTCGAGCTGTTCGAATGGCGAGCCATGGGCCTGGCGCGCCTGCTGCTGCAGTTCGTCCAGGCCGCGAGCGACCAGGGCCGGCTGCTCGTCCACCAGGCCGAGCAGGGGCTGCACGTAGTGGTGGTCGCTGATGAAGGCGTGGGGAAAGACGTCACGGCCCATGCGCAGAAGGCCATCGGGCAGGTCTGGCAGGCGTTCCTCGGCGAGCAGGTTCACCGGGATCAGTTGCGACAGGCTGAATGCCAGCAAGGACTGGCCGGAAATGGAAAGAAAACGTCGCCGGTTTAGCGTGCCGTGCGGACGAGCTGAATCGTGCATGACATAGCTCCTGATTATTACCGGCAGTTCCGTGGTGCTCGGAATGCTGGCGATCTTGTTATGCGAAGAGTTTGTTCCGCAAAACAGTAGGAGCAGTTGTCATGCCAACTTTTAGTGAGAGCTTCAGATGTTGGTAATAGATTGATAAATATGGTTTTTTGGTAACTTTACGTGCTTATGTATTTAATGTGTAAAGCGCTTTGGGCGTTACACCTGTAAAGCGCTGTAAAGCGTTTTACAGTACGGCGACAAACAATATGAATAGACAAAGTGCTTCTAAAGTTCAGGCTGGTCTGTCCGGGTCAATGGTTTATCCTTCGTTTATTGCAAAACAATAAAGCGTTTCACTGGAGTCGCCTGCGCTCGGTCTGGCGCGAGCACTTCGAGGAGGAGGCATGAATCTGCTATCCGGTCCGGTCAGCCATATCGACGCGGTGCTTTCGCTGGCCAATGCGCCGCACCTGCCCGGTGATCGTGATCCGATCATCGCGCGCTCCTGGCACCGCTGTGTGCACGACTACGGCCTGGATCCGGCGCGGCCTGCCGAAGCCCGCTTCGTCCCGCGGCAGGTGCTGCGCGAACATCAGGATCAGGCCGACGAGCTGATCAATGTCGCCCGCGCCGGCGTCGAGCAGCTCTACCGGCAGATCGCTGAGCTGGGTTACGTGATCCTGCTGACCGACAACCGCGGTATCGCAGTGCAGTTTCTCGGCGATCCGGCAGACGAAAAGGCGCATCGCAAGACCGGCTTGTTCCTCGGTTCGGACTGGGGCGAGGACCATGCCGGCACCTGCGCAGTCGGCACCTGCATCAAGGAGCAGCAGGCGCTCACCTGTCACCAGCAGGATCATTTCAGCGTCTGGCATACCAACCTCACCTGCACCGCGGTGCCCATGTTCAACCCGCACGGCCAGCTGCTGGCCGTGCTGGATATTTCGGCGCTGCATTCACCACCGACCAAGGATTCCCAGACCTTCGCCCTGCAGCTGGTCAAGCAGTACGCGCGGATGATTGAGGATGCCTATTTCATGCGCGTCTATCGCGAGCGGCCGATCCTCTGTTTCGACGGTTCCCGCGAGTTCGTCCTGATCAACCGTCGCTACCTGCTGGCGCTGGGTGACGATGGCGAGCTGCTTGCCGGCAACACCGCCGCCCGCGGTCTGCTGGCCGAGCACGGGTTGATGATGCCGGGGCCCTTTGGCTCCCTGGCGCAGGCGCGGATCGACCAACTGTTCGATTGCGAACTGAGCGATGTGCTGAGCATTCCCTACGCCAGCCATGACCAGGTTCGCGCCTTTCGCACCCATCGCCACCAGCTGTTCTTCGCCGCCTTGATGGAGCCGCGTCGCCGTGCACCGGAGCCGGCCGAACGCAGCGCGCCCGGTGGGCATGCCGCGCTCGATGCCCTGGCCGACGATGACCCGGTGATGCGCAAGATGCTGGCCCGCGCCAAGCGTCTATGCAGCGAGCCGCTGAACGTACTGCTCAATGGCGAGACCGGCACCGGCAAGGAACGCTTGGCCAAGGCGCTGCACGAAAGCGGTTGCCGGCGCAGCAAACCTTTCGTGGCGATCAACTGCGGCGCCATGCCAGAGTCGCTGATCGAAAGCGAGCTGTTCGGCTACGCCCCTGGCACCTTTACCGGCGCCCGTAGCAAGGGCATGCGCGGGCTGATCCAGCAGGCCGACGGCGGCACGCTGTTCCTCGATGAAATCGGCGACATGCCGCTGCACTTGCAGACCCGGCTGTTACGGGTGCTGGCCGAGCAGGAAGTGATGCCGCTGGGTGCCGAGAAACCGGTGAAGGTGGATATCCGCGTGGTGGCCGCCAGCCACCGCGACCTGCGGCAGATGGTAGAGAGCGGGGCGTTTCGCGAGGACCTGTTCTACCGCCTGAACGGTGCGTCGTTGAAGCTGCCTCCGCTGCGCGAGCGCGCCGACAAGGGCTTTCTCATCGAGCGGGTGTTCGCCGAACTTGCCGAAGGCCGGCCGGGCAATCCGCACCTGCGTGGCGATGCCATGAGTGCGCTGCTGGCCTACCCCTGGCCGGGCAACATCCGCGAGCTGCGCAACGTATTGCAGTATGCACTGGCAACCTGTGAGGGTGATGAGATCACCGTGCAGGATCTGCCGGACGAGTGCCTGCCGCCGATTCTGGCGCGCTGCCGTCAGTCGTCGGCCCCGTCCGAACCCGAGTCGGCGTCGGCACTGCGCGACCAGTTGCGCCGGCATCGCTGGAATGTCAGCGCGGTGGCGCGGGAGCTTGGCGTGTCGCGCCCGACGGTGTACCGGCGCATGCGCGTGCTGGGTATCGAAGCGCCGGTGTGACCGGCGCCGTGGTGTTACTCGCTGACGGGCTGTTCCGCCGGCGTGGCTTTTTCAGCGGCGATATCGAAGGCGATGCTCCAGTTCTGCAGCGGGTAGGGCTGGTGCACCAGTGCCTTGATGTTGGCTTCGGCAGGCATGAGGTCGGGCAGGTATTCGTAGGTCGCGTCGGCGCGCATCGGGTCGCTGTCGCGCAGCTGGCCGGCGCCGCCGACCTCATGGCCCGCGTAGCTGATGCGCGGCTGACCGCTGAGATCGCGACCGGCCCGCAGCCGCACGACGGTGTCGGCGACGATGTCGACGGCTTCGATGGGTACTTCGCCGGTGTCGTCACGCAGTACGAAACCCTTGTTCTTCACGTCGCGGGCCTGGTGGCCGATGTACGGCTGGTCGAACGCCAGTGGCGGGTGCGGCACGTGGTAGTCGATCAGCACGTCGCGGCCGTCCAGCGTGGCCTGGCGCGGTGCGAGCGGAGTCCAGCCCTTACGCTCGATGACGACGCGGTGGTAGACCTTGCCGAGCATCTGGCCAAACCAGCGATAGCCGTTCGCCGACAGGTGCACGCCCTTGTCGGTGTAGGGATAGACCGGGCCGACCAGGTACCAGCCGGGTTCTTCCTGGGCCAGTTCCCATTGCGCCATGCCGACCGCGAGCGAACCGTCCTTGACCGAGGATTTGGCGTCGGTCTGGTAGCTGAAGAAGGCCGGCATCTTTTCCTGCCCGGCGATGGCCTTGGCGGTGTCGGCGTAGAGGTCGTCGCGCAGCTGGCGCAGTTTGGCCTTGTAGTACGCCTGATCGTTCTTGCCGCCGTTGGTGTGGGAATAGTCGTACTCGCCCTGCAACCAGAAGAACGCGCTGATGCTGTAGCTGGCCTGTTGCGCATCGGCCAGCGCCTTGGCCTGATCGACGGCCTGGGTCACGCGCAGGTATTCGTTGGTGCCGCCGGTTTTCGAGAGCTGGGCAATGGAGCGGCCCGAGGTCGAGGCGTTGCTGGCGACGAACAGGTGATCCGGATCGGTGTCGCGGCCGAGGTGATGCAGATAGAGCCGGCGTGCCATGTTCAGCGCGCCGACTTCCACCGATTCGCCTTCTTCCTGCGCCTGCGGCGCGAGCTTGCCGACCTTTTCTGCATCGAGCACCACGGCCGCGTTGCTCTTCTGCTGAACCACGGCGCGCAACGGCGTGAAGGCCGCTTCGCCCACCGGTTTGAACGCCGCGCCGCTGAACGCAGCCGAGCGTGGCGACTGGCCGAGCATGAGGTTGTCGTAGCGCGGTGCCACCGAGAGCGCTGGCCAGCCTTCGGCGGCGGAGGCGAGCGACTGGCCGTAGGTGATGATGTGGTTGTACTTGCTTTCCAGCGGCTGGGTCAGCTCGTTCGGCTTGGCCAGGAGCTCGGCGGTCAGGCGCTTGTTCTCGGCGTCGCGGGCGGCCAGCTGCGCCTCTGTTTCGGCCGCCAGGCTGGGCGTGGCCAGGGCGAGCAGGAGTGCGGCGGCGAGGGTGCTGTGCAGGATCGTCGGTTGATCAGGGCGATGGGGCATGAAGTTGTTCCGGATGCGCTGGGCAGTTTCGTGCGGCTGCCTGCGGGCGAGCCGTGGACTATTGGCGAACGCGCTTTCGACGATGGCGGTGGAGGTAAGTTCGCGGCCGCCACCGTCGATGGCGGATTGGCTATGCTGTCGCGCATTCGAGCAGCGATGCGCAGCAGGCTTCGGCAGGTCGAACGATGCCGCTTCCGGCCGTTCCCATGCAGGTCATCCCGTTAGCAGAGGAGAATTCCAATGAGCCATAAAGCCATATTCGTACAGCCCGGTGGCGGTTACGACCGGGTCATCGTCGGCACCAGCGAGGCCGCCAGGCCGGAGGCCGGCGAGATCACCGTGCGCCTGCGCGCGAACTCGCTCAACTACCACGACTTCGCGGTGGTCAGCGGCATGTGGGGGCCGAGCGAGCCGCGCATTCCCATGGCCGATGGCGCGGGTGAAGTGGTGGCGGTGGGTTCGGGCGTGACTGAATTCGCCGTTGGCGATGCGGTGGTCAGCACCTTCTTCCCCGACTGGCTGGCCGGTGAGCCGCTGATCGAAGGTTTCGCCACGGTGCCGGGCGATGGCGTCGATGGTTACGCACGGGAAATGGTCACCGCTCGCGCCACCTCGTTCACCCATGCACCCAAGGGCTACAGCCATGCCGAGGCGTCGACCCTGACCACCGCCGGCCTCACCGCCTGGCGTGCGCTGATGGCCGACGGCAAGCTCAAGCCCGGCGACAGCGTGCTGATCCAGGGCACCGGCGGCGTTTCCATCTTTGCCCTGCAGTTCGCCAAGATGGCCGGTGCCACGGTCATCGCCACTTCGTCCAGCGACGCCAAGCTTGAGCGCCTGCGCGAGATGGGCGCCGATCACCTGATCAACTACCGCAGCACGCCAGCCTGGGGTGAGACGGTGCGTCAGCTCACCGATGGCCGCGGCGTCGACCATGTGATCGAAGTCGGTGGGCCGGCAACGCTGGAGCAGTCGATGGTTGCGGCGCGCATTGGCGGGCATATCTCGGTGATCGGCATCCTCACCGGGGTTGCCGGCGAGCTGCCGCTGGTACCGGCGCTGGTGCGCCAGCTGCGTCTGCAGGGCGTGCTGGTGGGCGGCCGTGCGCAGCAGCAAGAGATGATCCGCGCCATCGATGCCAACGGCATCCGCCCGGTGATCGACAAGCACTTCGCCGTGGATGATATCGTCGAGGCGTTCCGCTACCAGGAAACCAACCAGCACTTCGGCAAGATCTGCCTGGATATCTGAAGCCTGGCGTCGGCGGCGGCTGCGTTTAGAATGCGCGGCCACGCTGCCGACGATGCCCGCCCATGACACCCGAACACCTCACCACCCTGCAAAATCACCTGCTCGACGCGTTGGCCAACGTGCCCGACGAGACGCGACGACTGTTCCATGGTCGCGGCCGCTGCTATCCGGGGCTCGAACAGCTGACCGTCGACTGGCTGCAGGGCGTGGTGCTGGTGGCGCTGTTCCGTGATCCGGGCGAGGCGGAACGGGCGGCGCTAGAGCAGATGCTCATGGCGCTGACGGAATCCCCGGCCTGGAAGCAGAGCCAGGCACAGCGCTTGCTGCTGCAGCATCGCTATCTGCCGGATGCACCGACCGAGGCGTTGCTGGGCGATGTGCCCGCCGAGTGGCTGATCAGCGAGAACGGTCTGCGCTACAAGCTCGATCTCGGGCGCAAGCAGAACAACGGCCTGTTTCTCGACATGCGTTATGGCCGCCGTTGGATGCAGGAAAATGCGCAGGGCAAGCGGGTGCTCAACCTGTTCGCCTACACCTGCGGCTTTTCCGTCGCGGCGATCGCCGGTGGCGCCGAGCACGTGGTCAATCTGGACATGGCCAGTGCCGCCCTGACCCGAGGGCGGGAGAACCATCGCCTCAATGGTCACGATCTCAGCAGGGTCAGCTTTCTCGGCCACGAGCTGTTCAAATCCTGGGGCAAGGTGCGCAAGCTCGGGCCGTACGACCTGATCATCATCGACCCGCCTTCCTTCCAGAAGGGCAGCTTCGCCCTGACCCGCGATTACCAGAAGATCCTGCGCAAGCTGCCGGAGTTGCTGAACGGCGGCGGTCAGGTGCTGGCCTGCGTGAATGACCCGGATATCGGCGCGGACTTCCTGATCCAGGGCATGGCTGCCGAGGCGCCGCAGCTGCGCTTCGAGCAGCGCCTGGAGAACCCGCCGGAGTTTCCCGACATCAGCCCCGAGAGCGGGCTCAAGGCACTGCTTTTTTCGGCCTGACGCCGGGTCGAGTCAGTCCCTTGTGACCGGCTCTGCATCGGCCTTGCCGAGCAAGCGCTCGACGTCCTCGATCACCTGCAGCGCCGCCAGCGGACCGCCGACGGACGTCCACAGCGAGCCGTCGACAGCGCCGAAGCGTTTGCTCTGCAGCGCCGAGAGCTGGCCGAACGCCGGGGTCTGTTCGGCCTGACGCATGGCCTCGACCGCCTCGCCGCTGGTAGCCAGGGTGCCGATCACCAGCCAGTCGGCATCCAGCAGTTCCAGTGACTCCAGGCTCAGTGCCATCGAGTGGGTGTGGCCGGGGTCCTGCTGATGGGCGGGGCGGGTGAGGCCGAGGTCTTCGATGACCATGCTGGCGAAGGCATCCTTGAACATGTACGAGGGGCCCTTGGGATTCCAGCGCACGATGCTGAGGGTTTCGCCCTGATGCGTGCTCAGCCGCTCGCGCGCCTGTTCGACGCGAGCGCGGTAGCGGTCCAGCACGGCGTTGGCTTCGGCGTTCTTGTTCAGGATCTGCGCGGTACGCTGCATGGTTTCCTGCCAGGGGCGACCCCAACTGTAGGTGATCACGGTCGGTGCGATCTCGTTGAGGATCGCCAGCTGCTCCGGCTTTACCGGGCCGGTGAGGATCAGATCGGGCTCCAGTTCGAGCAGGGTTTCCAGATTCGGATTGTCCAGATCGCCGACCACCGGGACGTCGGCCGGCAGCTTGCCCTCAAGGTAGCGCGGCGGTGCGGCCTGGCCGCGGCCGTTGATGGTGCCGACCGGGGTGACGCCAAGTGCGAGTGCGGTATCCAGATCGATTTCGCTGAGGGTGATCACCCGCTTCGGCGTTTCCGGCACGTTGACGGTGTTGCCCATGGCATCGCTCACCTGGCGCGTATCGGCCAGGGCGGGCAGGGCGGGCAGGGCGAGCAGGCTGGCCAGCAGGGCGGCGGCCAGGGGACGTGGGGTCTTGAGAGTCATTGCATACCTTCCGTTTCGGGGTGTTCTCGGAGAGTGGGTTGCTGGAGCGCACGGGTACGGCGGCGCGGCACGATCACCGGCGCGCCGTCGCCGGGGGCCGGAAGGATGTCGACGTCGGTGTCGTAAAGGCGGTCGACCAGGGCCTTGGTCATCACCTGCCGCGCCGGGCCGATGGCCTGCACCCGGCCGTCGGCCAGGGCGATCAGCTCATCGCAGTAACGGGCGGCCACGCCGAGGTCATGGATCACGATCAGCACCGTGCGCCCGGCCGCGGCGATCTGGTGCACAGCTTCCATCACCTCGGCCTGGTGGCCGATGTCCAGCGCGCTGGTGGGTTCGTCGAGCAGGATCAGGTCGGTGTTCTGCGCGAGGATCATGCCGAGCCAGGCCCGTTGCGCCTGGCCACCCGAGAGCGAGGCGGCGCTGCGTTGCCAGATCGCATCGAGCTGCATCACCTCGCGGGCGCGTGCAACCTGGCGGGCGTCTTCCGCGCTCCACTGGTTGAACCAGCCTTGATGCGGATGGCGGCCGTACTGCACCAGCTGTTCCACGCGGATGCCTTCGGCCAGCATCGGCCGTTGCGGCAGAAAGGCCAGCTCTCGCGCCAGCGCCTTGAGCGAGTAGCCCAGCAGCGGCTTGCCGTGGATCTCCACGGTGCCGCGTTGCAGCGGCAGCTGGCGGGCGAGCAGCTTGAGCAGCGTGGATTTGCCGCTGCCATTGGGGCCGACGATGCCGATCAGCTTGCCTCTGGGCAGGCTGAACGAGACATTGTCGAGCACGACCTTGTCCTGATAGGCGAAGTGCAGGTTTTCCGCGCGCAGGGCAGTCATCAGTCAGCTCCTCGTCTGTCCTTGAGCAGCAGGCCGAGCAGCAGGATGCCGCCGAGCAGCCGCGTCATGATGCCGGTGGGGATTTCCTCGGGCTGGGCGAGCACCCGCACCAGGGTGTCGCTGCCGAGCAGCAATACCGCGCCGCACAGCGCCGACAGCCACAGCGGGGCGAGGTTGTCGCGGGCCAGCCAGGAGGCGAGGATCGGTGCGGCCATGGCGATGAACACCACCGGTCCGCCGATCGCCGTACCCAGCGCGGCCACCACGATTGCCAGGGCGAGCACGCCGAGCTGGACCAGCGGCACCTTCACCCCGAGGTTCTGCGCCGTGGCGTCGCCGAAGCGCAGCAGCGCCAGCGGCCGATTGACCAGCGCCATCAGCGGGCAGAGCAGCAACAGCAGCAGTGCGACGGGCTTGACCGTCTGATAGCTGACACCGGCGAAGTGGCCCATGGTCCACAGGTAGATGCTGCCCAAGTGAGCGAGGGGTTGCGTCGACATGGCGAATTCGCCGAGGGCGCCGAGCAGTTCCGACAGCGCAATGCCGATGACGATGAACAGGTAGCCCTGCTCGCCGGGGCGTCGGCGCAGGGCGAACAATGCGGCGGCCGCCAGCGCGGCTCCGAGTGGCGACGCCCACCATGGCCAGTTGCCGAGGGTCAGGTAGAGGGCGAAGACGACCACAGCCAGAGAGGCGCCCTCGTTCACACCGATCATGTCCGGTGTCGCCAGGCGGTTGCGTACCAGGGTCTGGATCAGGCAGCCGGCCATGCCCATGGCCAGCCCGGCGATGATCGCGGCGGCGACCCGCGGCAGGCGAATCTTGAAGAGCATGATTTCCTGCAGCCTGCTGCCATTTCCGGTGAGGGTGGCGATGACGTCGCGCACGCCGAGATGGCCGCTGCCGAGGCTGGTCGCCAGGACGGTCAAGCCCAGCAGCACCAGCACGAGCAGGGTGAACATCAACCAACTGCGCCGATGCAGCAGCAGGCTGATGCCTGCGAGGCGCAGCGTCCAGACGCCGGAAGGTGTGGGGATGGAGGTCATGGCTACCTCACCGTCAACAGGGAACGAAAGCCGCCGCGCAACACGATGGCGATCAGCGCCGGCGCGCCGAGCGCGGCCAGCAGGGTGCCGACGGGCAGTTCGTACGGCTGTAGCAGCCAGCGCGAGAGCACGTCGGCGGCGAGCAGGAAGAGCATGCCGAACAGCGTGGAAAACAGCAGTTGCCGCAGCAGTGCCACCGGCTCGATGCGGCGCGCGCAATAGGCGGCGAGAAAACCGAGAAAGCCGATTGGCCCGGCCAGCGAGATGGCGCAGGCGGTGAGCAGGGTGGATGCCGCCAGCACGCCGAGGCGCACCCAACCGGTATGGATGCCCAGCGCGCGGGCCTGGCTGTCGCCCATCTGCATCAGGGTCAGCTGACGGCAGAGCAGCGTCGCCAGCGCCAGTCCGAGCACGGCCAGCGGGCTGACCGTGCCGACCGCATCGAGGCTGGAGGCCGACAGCGAGCCGAGGTTCCAGAAGCGGAACTGCTCCAGCGCCACCCGCGTGGAGAGCAGCAGGAAATTCGCCAGACCGCCGAAGATCGCGCCGAGCGCCACTCCAGCAAGAATCAGCTTCAGCGGGCTGGCCTGACCCAGCATCAGGCCGACGCCCAGCACCAGCAGATTGCCCAGCAGGGCGCCGGCGCCGGACCAGAGCAGGTAGCCCCGGGTCGACTCGACGCCGAAATAGATCAGGCCGATCACCAGCCCGAGCACCGCGCCGGCATTGACACCGAGCAGACCGGGTTCGGCCAGCGGATTGCGTGTCGCGCTCTGCAGCAGCGAGGCGGCGATTGCGAGGCTGGCGCCCACCACCAGCGCGGCGAGGGTGCGCGGCAGCCGCAGGGTATCGACGACCATGGCCAGCTTGTCGTCGGCCAGATAGTCGGGCTGGCCGAGCAGATAGCCGAACACGGCGTCGGCACCATACACGCCGGCACCGGTGGCCAGGGACAGAGTCAGCAGTACGAGTAGAAGCCCGCCGCCGGCAATCAGCGTGGCCTTCTGCAACGCTGGCATCGTTGGATCAGTCCGCATGGTTCACTTCGCGTCTCCAGGTGAACCCGGCGGCTCGCGCCGCCGGGCGGGGCGTCAGATGTCGTAGGCGAAACCGACGAACAGCGTGCGACCCATGAGGATGTTGTCGACGGCCTGAGCCACCTCGTCGCGCTTATCGTTGGTCAGGTTGTTGAGCCCGCCGTTGAGTGTCAGCTGCTTGGTGGCCTGGTAACGGGCACCGAGGCTCAGGGTGTGGAAGGCACCTGTCTCGAACGCCCCGGAACGCGCCACGTCGTACAGGTACTGGCTGCCGGTGTACTGGTAATCCAGGTTCAGGCCGAGCTTTGGCAGCGCCTGCCAGTCGGCACCCAGGTTGGCGATATGCTGCGGCGAGTTGCGGATCGGCTCGTCGGTGTCGCGATCCCTGGCGTCGGAGTAGGTGTAGTTCGCGCGCAGGCCGATGCGGTCGCTCAGCAGGTAGTTGCCCTGCAGCTCGTAACCCTTGATCCGCACATGGGGCTGGTTGTAGGTGGTCAGCACCGGGTCGGCGGCGACGATCTGGCCGTTCACCCGAATCAGCCGCGTCGTTTCGGTGCTGATCATGTCTTCGATGTCGGTCTGGAAGAACATGATGCCGGCCTGCAGGCGGTCGTTCTGGTAGAAGGTGCCGAGCTCGTAGCTGGTGGCGGTTTCCGGCTTGAGATCCTCGTTGCCGACCGTCACGCAGTAGCCACGGCAGGCGATTTCCACGTAGGTGGGATCGGATTGGGCAATGCTCGGCGCCTTGAACGACTTGCCCACGCCGCCCTTGATCACCCAGCTGTCGCTCATGTTGTACACGCCGTAGGCGCGCGGGCTGAATTCGCTGCCGTAGCTTTTGTGATCATCCCAGCGGGCGCCGAAGGTGATATCCAGCTGTCCCAGGGAGAACTCGTCCTGCAGGTAGAGCGCCTGCTGATCGATCTCTATCTCCGAACCGAGGTTGTTGCTGTGGCTGAGTTCGGTGCGGCGCAGTTCGCTGCCCAGGGTCAGCAGGTGGTTGCCGAGGAACGCGGTCACCTGGCCGTCGACCGTATGGTTGGTCTGTTTGACGTTGCTGAAGCGGCCGCCGCGCAGGTCGGTCATGACCTCGGAGTCGTCCATCAGATCGACGTCTTCGTAGTAGTAGCGGACTCGCGAGTTAAAGCCGTCCCAGCTGCCGTTGTGGGTCAGACCGAAGGCGCTGCGTTCCATCTCCTGAACGTTGGTCGGAAAGGCGAAGCCCGAGTTGCTCCAGGTGCCCTTGCGGTCGTCCTCACGATGGCTCAGGTCGAGGTCGATGCTCTGGCGCTCGTCTAGCAGCCAGCTCAGGCTGCCGTAGGCGCTGGCGTTCTGGCGTTTTTCGGCGGCATCAATCAGGGGCGACGTAGTCTGGTCCGAACCCCAGGCAGCCTGGTCGGTGCCCTCGACGATCAGGTTGCCGAGCAGCTTGTCCTCGATCAGCGTGCCGCTGATGTAGCCGCTGGTCTTGTGGCTGTCACCGGAATCACCCTCGGTCGGGTGCTCGTAGCCGTAGGCGATGCCGGCCCTGGTGTCGGCGGTCGGTTTACGCAGGATCACGTTGACCACGCCACCGATGGCATCGGCGCCGTACAGAGAGGACATCGGCCCGCGGATCACCTCGATGCGCTCGATGGCGGCCATCGGGATCGAGGACAGATCGAAGTCGTTGGCGTAGTTGGAGACCAGGGCTTCACGCGAGTTGATGCGGCGGCCGTTGACCAACAGCAGGGTGTAGTCCGAATCCATCCCGCGCAGTTTGATTTCCTTGCGGCCGTAGGTCGAAGACGGGCTGATGTACACCCCCGGCAGGTATTTCACCGCATCGGCGAGGTTGTACGCCGGCAGCTTGTCGAGGTCGTCACGGGTGACCACCGACACGCTCGCCGGCGCGCTGAGTTCGCTGTGGGTGGTCTGAGTGGCGGTGATGACTTCGTTCTGCAGCGTGACCGGCTCGCTGGCGATGGCGAGCATCGGAAGGAGTGCGCCGAGCAGCGTGAGCGGCAGGTGACGGGGACGACTGATGGTTCTTACAGAAGGCATTGCAGGCTCCATTGCGGTTTGATCGATGCGGGATGTAAGTCTCATCAGGCGTGCGGCTGCAGGTTCAGGCCCTGCTTGTGGTTGTAGGTGTTGGCAGGTGTCCATGGCGACGCAGGGCGGCGAGCAGTAACAGCAGGGTTGCGCCTGCGGTCAGGGTGAGGACCACGTGGAAACCTGCGAGGTGTTCGAAACCCGTCAGCTCGCCATCGGCAGCCGTACCCAGGTAGGCGGCGGAGGCCAGGCTGCCGAGGCCGGCGGCAACGTTGCTGACGGACCCGTGCAGCGCCATGAACGCGGCGCGTTGATGGGGCGCCGGAATGCTCGCGGCGACCGTCGTGGTGCTGCTGGTGCGCAATGTGCTGAGTGCCATGAACAGGCTGAACACCAGCAACAGCGGCAGTGGAACCAGCAGGGCGAAGCCGAGCAGCGTGATCAGTGCCAGCAGGCCGCTGCTGCTCAGGACCAGCCGGCCAGCGTGGCCGCGATCGATCCAGCTGCCGCCCAGACGCACGGCGGCCAGGCTGGCCAGCCCACCGCACAGGTAGAGCACGCCGATGTGTTCGCGGGCGAAGCCGAGATTGAACTGGAAGAATGCGGAAAAGTGCGGCACCAGCAGGAAGTGGCTGAACATCTGCAATGCGACAAGCGCCAGTGCCCCCAGGCACAGCGGTGAGCGCAACAGCGGGCGCAGCACTCCTGGCGGGCGTGGGTGTGGTTGCGGACTGGGGAAGAGGATGTGACAGCCAAACGCGAGCGCCAGGCCAACCGCGGCAATGCCCAGCATCGGCGCGCGCCAGCCCAGCCAGCGCGCCAGCTCCAGCGCCAGAGGAGTGACGAGGATGGCGGCGAGGGAGAAACCCATCGCTAGGCGGGCGAGCTGCCGGCCCCGTTCGGCTGGCGGGATCAGATCGAGCAGGCTTGCCATCAGCACCGCGCCCAGGGGGCCGGCGACGAATGCGCTGAGCACGAAGAGCCAGGTCAACTGGTGCGCGTCGGAGGCACCTGCGCAGGCACTGAGCAGGGCGAAGCGCAGGACGAGCAGGGCGAGCAACACCGGCTTGCGCTCGAAGCGGTCCAGCCAGGCAGCACTGAGCGCCGAGCCGAGGGCGGCTGCCAAGGTCGCGGCGCCAGCCAGATACCCAATGCGGTCGGCGGGCATGTCCAGTTCGCGGACGAAATCCGGGCCGAGCGGCATGATCATCATCAGGCTGCCGATCGATAGCATGCTAATCAGTGTGGCCAGCTGAACAGCCGTTTTTATTTGTCGATCTGCATCCATGTACATAACGCCGCTGGGTGAGGCGGTGCATCTTATGCAGCTATAAACGCAAATTCAAATGCAAATCGTTATTGTTTGGTTGTGGTGCGAGAGATTGTATTGGATGGCGGCGCGTTATGGGGCGGAATAGCGGAGATGGCGCGCGGGGCTTCGATACCATAAGACCGCGCGAAAGCTCCCGAGATGAACTTATATCGGAGGTCGGCTGCGCCGCCTGAGCAGGCGGCGCCAGCGATCCGTGCTGTACGACCTGCCCTGGTTCAGTCGCGTGCCTCGAGGTCCTTGATCAGCGCCTTCATCTCGTCGATCTCACGGCGTTGCGCCTCGATGATGCTGTCCGCCAGCTCGCGCACCCTCGGGTCCTGGATATCCGCCCGCTCGCTGGTGAGGATGGCGATGGAGTGGTGCGGAATCATCGCCTTCATCCACGACACCTGGTCCACCGTCGCCTGGCTACGCACCAGCCACAAGGACACTACGAACACCAGCGCGCTGCCGGCGAAAATGGCGATGTTCACCCCACGCCGCGGATACATCTTCAGCATGAACGCCAGCATGACGATTGCCATGGTCGCGCCCATGATCAGCGCCATGTAGGCGCGGGTTTCGCTGAACAGGATGTGGTCGGTCTGGAACACGTTCAGGTACATCAGGCCGAACATGACCAGCGTCGAGGTGGCAATCATTGCGCCGAATTTGGCGTAGGGCTGCATAGGCGTGCTCTCCTCTCGCGATGACTGGTGGGGCGGCAGATTGCCAGCCCACTCCGTCATCTCGACAGCCCTCGGTCGGTGCCGTTCACGTTTCTCGGCCACGCCAGCGGCACGCACTGGCCGACTTCGATGGCCTCGCCGCGCTGACCGCAGCGCAATGCGCAGCCGACCTAATCGCCGTTACGGACCTGCGAGGCGCCGCGGCTCAGCGAGTGGCCAGCTCTTCGCAGCTGGGCTCGATGGTGAACGTGCGCGCCGAGTCGACCGGGCCGAGCTTCTCCAGGGTGCGGCGGCCGAGCAGTACGGGGTAGTGCATTTCATCGCGATCCCTGAGCGAGAACTGCTCCTCGAGGAGGCGATCGCCGATGCACACCTTCATCAGCACCACCGGACGATCCTCTTTGCCGCCGGCGCCGCGGACGGTCAGTTCGCGATGCAGTTTGCGCTCGATGCGCGATTTGACCAGCTTGTCCCGTTCGATGTCCTCAAGGTCCAGATCGAAGCGGACCCACTCGTCCCCGTCCCGCTCGAAATACTCGATGTCTTCGGCATGCATCGACGAAGTCAGCGCGCCAGTGTCGAGCTTGAACTTCACCGTGACTTCCTCGGGAAGCACCTTGCCACGCTCCACCCAGCCGAGCGGTGTGCCGTCGGCGGCGAGGGAAGGGAGGGTATGCAATGACAGCAGCAACGCGGCGGGTAGAGCCAGCAGTCGTGACGATTTCAATGGCAACTCCGGGGGTAGTGGCTTCGCTCAATAGAGCGAAATCTGCCGCGGACGTTCAGCGCACCGTGGTTTCGCCGCTGCGACCGGTTGGCGATCGACTACCTTGAGCCGCTTCGCGTTCGCCGATCTGTTCGCTCAGCGCCCGGACGAAGGCATCCACCGCGACGGGCAGGTAACGCGAACTGCGCACGTACACGCCGAGGTCGCTGAACACCGCGCCGCCGTCGTTCAGCGGTACATGCACGAGCGTGCCGCCGGCCAGCTCGGCTTCGATGCCGATGCGCGTCTGGAAAGCGACCCCGGCACCGCGCTTGGCCATCTGCAAGGCCAATTCCACGGAGCTGGTTTCCAGCGGCGCCTTGTGCCGCGGGCGAGTGCGCGCCAGCAACGGTGCCAGCAGGTGATGGATGGACAGTTCGCTCTTGGCCAGGATCAGCGGGTATTCGGCGCAGGTGGCGAAGCTCACCTCGGCGCGTTCGGCCAGCGGATGCGAGGGGGGAACGATTGCGCCGAGACGGAAGTGGCCGACGCCCAGCTGCTGCAAGTCAGCGGTACGTGGCAGGGCAAAGGCCAGGCCGATGTCCGCCTGGCCGCTGATGACAGCCTCGGGAATCGCCTGCGAGCCAAGGCTGGTGACGCCCACGGTAACCCGCGGATAGCGTTCGCGCAGCTGCTCCAGCACGCCAGGTAGAAGATCGGTGGTGACGCCGGATACCGTGGCGATTTCCACATGGCCGGTGCGTAGGCCCTGCAGTGCGTCCAGTTCGGAGCGCACACGCTCGGCGTCCTGCAGCACGACGATGACGTGGCGGGCGAAGATCTCGCCGGCGGCGGTCAGCCGCAGTCCGCCGGGCAGGCGTTCGAAAAGGGGCGCGCCGATCTCGTCTTCGAGCTTGAGAATCTGCCGGTTTACCGCCGACGAGGCCACGTTGAGCCGGCGCGACGCCTCGCGAATCGACTGGCAGCGCCGCACCATGTCGAAGTAATGGATGGCCGGGGAATGGATGCGCAGTTTGCGGGCCACGGTCGGTCAGCGATCCGCGGGCGGAGGTGGCGTCAGTCCGCAGCCCTTGAGGATGATGGCGATCAGGTTGTCGCTGGCGTGCGCGAAATCGGCGCGGGTCATGCGCTTGCCGTTGATGCGGCGGATCTGGTCGGAGAAGTCGGCGTAGTGCTGCGTTCCAGCCCAGATCAGGAAGATCAGGTGCATGGGGTCCACCGGGTCCATCTTGCCGGCGGCGATCCAGGCGTCGAATACCGCGGCGCGGCCGCGGAACCAGTTGCGATAGTCCTGGTTGAAGTGCTCGGACAGGCATTCGCAGCCGCTGATGACTTCCATGGCGAAAATCTTCGAGGCCTGCGGGTGTCGTCGCGAGAATTCCATCTTGATGCGGATGTATTCGGCCAGAGCGACGGCGGGGTCATCGTCGACGGTCACATCGTCGAAGGCGGTATCCCAGAGTTCGAGAATATGCCGCATGACCTCGACATACAGCCCCAGCTTGCTGTTGAAGTAATAGTGCACGTTCGCCTTGGGCAACCCGGCACGGGTGGCGATGGCGTTCATGCTGGTGCCCTTGAAGCCGTAGCGGGCGAACTCTTCGGCAGCTGCCGCGAGGATGGTTTCCTCGTTCTTCTGCCGAATGCGGCCGGCGGGCTTGCCCTGGGCGGTGTAGAGCGGCTGGGGTGCGTTGTTCTTGTCCATGTTCCCTGTCCGTGAGCGCGCTGGCGGTTGGCCTGGTCCACTATGCGGAGCGGGCCTGCTGCGTGTTGAGGATGATGGCCTATGCGCTGCGTTCATTCGCCTCGCAGCCCCCGGGAAAGGGTGTCGGACCGCCCGGGGTGATGGTCGAGCCGAGCTGATTCTGCACGAGTTTCGCTGTTCGATGCAGCCGTTGCGCTTGTGACGGCGAGGATCGCGGCCGGCACCGAACGAGAGCCGCCCGGTTTGCGGGCGGCGAGGCGCATCAGAAGTGCGCCTTGACGATGAAGTTGGTGACGTTGTTGTCGGTGTTGAAGGC
>DNMQ01000364.1 GCA_003488145.1 Pseudomonas sp. | reverse complement strand
TCGCGACCCAGCGGATCGAACACCACCACCTCGTCGATACGGTTGATGAACTCCGGTCGGAAGTGATGCGCCACCGCATCCATCACCGCAGCCCGCTGCGCATCGGGATCACCAACCAGCTCCTGGATCTGCGCAGAGCCCAGGTTGGAGGTCATCACGATCACCGTGTTCTTGAAGTCCACCGTCCGCCCATGACTGTCGGTCAGGCGGCCGTCTTCGAGCACCTGCAGCAACACATTGAAGACGTCTGGATGGGCCTTCTCTACCTCGTCCATCAACACCACCGAATACGGTTTGCGACGCACCGCTTCGGTCAGGTAACCGCCTTCTTCGTAACCGACGTAGCCCGGCGGCGCACCGATCAGGCGCGCAACGGAGTGCTTCTCCATGAACTCGGACATGTCGATGCGGATCATCGCCTCCTCGGTATCGAAGAGGAACTCGGCCAGCGCCTTGCAAAGCTCGGTCTTGCCCACCCCGGTCGGGCCGAGAAAGAGGAACGAGCCGCTCGGACGATTCGGGTCGGCCAGACCGGCGCGCGAGCGGCGCACGGCATTGGATACGGCCACCACGGCTTCGTGCTGACCGATGACGCGAGTGTGCAGCATGTCCTCCATGCGCAGCAGCTTGTCGCGCTCGCCTTCGAGCATCTTGGAGACCGGAATACCCGTCCACTTGGAAACCACCTCGGCGATCTCCTCATCGGTCACCTTGTTACGCAGCAGCTGGTTTTCTTTCTTGCCATGCTGATCGACCATCTCCAGGCTGCGCTCGAGGTCCGGAATGATGCCGTACTGCAGTTCGGCCATGCGCGCCAGATCACCCTTGCGCCGCGCTGCTTCGAGCTCAGCCTTGGCTTGTTCGATCTTCTGCTGGATCTGCGCCGAACCCTGCACCTCGGCTTTCTCCGACTTCCAGATTTCTTCCAGATCGGCGTATTCGCGCTCCAGCTTGGCGATGTCGTCTTCCAGCTTGGCCAGGCGCTTCTTGGTGGCCTCGTCGTCTTCCTTCTTCAGCGCCTCACGCTCGATCTTCAGCTGGATCAAGCGGCGATCCAGGCGATCGAGCTCTTCGGGCTTGGAGTCGATCTCCATGCGGATACGGCTGGCGGCCTCGTCGATCAGGTCGATGGCCTTGTCCGGCAGCTGGCGATCGGTGATATAGCGGTGGCTGAGCTTGGCCGCAGCGATGATGGCGCCATCGGTGACGGTCACGCCATGGTGCACTTCGTAGCGCTCCTTGAGGCCACGAAGAATGGCGATGGTGTCTTCCTCGCTTGGTTCGTCGACCAGCACTTTCTGGAAGCGACGCTCCAGGGCGGCATCCTTCTCTATGTACTGGCGGTATTCATCGAGAGTAGTGGCACCTACGCAGTGCAGCTCGCCGCGCGCCAGGGCAGGCTTGAGCATGTTGCCGGCATCCATAGCACCTTCCGCCTTGCCCGCGCCGACCATCGTATGCAGCTCGTCGATGAACAGGATGACGCGACCCTCCTGCTTGGACAGCTCGTTGAGCACCGCCTTGAGGCGCTCCTCGAACTCGCCGCGGAACTTGGCCCCGGCAATCAGCGAGCCCATGTCCAAGGCCAGCAAGCGCTTGTCCTTGAGCCCGTCCGGGACTTCACCGTTGACGATGCGCTGGGCCAGCCCCTCGACGATGGCGGTCTTGCCCACGCCCGGCTCACCGATCAGTACCGGGTTGTTCTTGGTCCGCCGCTGCAGCACCTGGATGGTGCGGCGGATCTCGTCGTCACGACCGATCACCGGGTCGAGCTTGCCGTCCTCGGCGCGCTTGGTCATGTCCACGGTGTATTTGTCGAGCGCCTGCCGCGATTCTTCGGCGTTGGGATCATTGACCGCATCGCCGCCGCGCAGATTACTGATGGCGTTCTCCAGCGCTTTCTTGCTTACACCCTGAGCCAGCAGCAGCTTGCCCAGACGGGTGTTGCTGTCCAGCGCTGCCAGCAGCACCAGCTCACTGGAAATGTATTGGTCGCCCTTCTGCTGGGCGAGGCGGTCAGCCTGATTGAGCAGGCGCGCCAGGTCCTGCGAGAGATTCATGTCGCCAGTGGGGTTCTGTAGCTTCGGCAGCTGGTCGAGCTCTTTGGTCAGCGCCTGACGCAGCGCTGCGATGTCGAAGCCGACCTGCATCAGCAACGGTTTGATCGAGCCGCCCTGCTGCTCAAGCAGCGCCTGCATCAGGTGTAACGGCTCGATGGATGGGTGATCCAGGCCGACGGCTATGGACTGGGCATCGGAGAGCGCAAGCTGCAGCTTGCTGGTCAAACGATCGATACGCATGGAAGTTCATCCTCATGTGAAGCAGGCCGGCGCCGTGACTCGCGCCATATACGAAACCTGCGAGATGCAGCATAGATGAGGATGATTGTTGGAGATTCAAGGCGGATGACATTGATACAGGTCATGCCAGGGCCGCAGAGTCATGGCTGACTTCACCGCTAGCGCGCCAATATCACTCGAGCCAGATCAGACTGGCGAAGCGCCCTGTGCGCGCGGCACGCCGATAGGAGTAGAAGCGCGGATCGCTGAAGGTGCACAACCCGCCACCGTAAACCGCGTCTACGCCCGCGGCAGCCAGACGGATACGCGCCAGCTGGTAGATATCTGCCATGAAGCGTCCCGGGTTGCGACTTGCAACGAACGCCGCGGCAGCCGACGAATGCTGCGCGAGGAATGCATCGCGCACTTCGGGCCCGACCTCGAATGCTGCCGCCCCGATCGCCGGCCCCAACCACACCAGCAGTTCATCGGCAGGTACCGCCAGCGCTTCGAGCGTCGCCTCGAGCACACCACCAGCCAGCCCGCGCCAGCCAGCGTGAGCCGCGGCGACCCGGGTCGCGGCATGATCACAGAAAAGTACCGGCAGGCAGTCCGCAGTCAGTACCGCACAGGCCAGACCCGGCGTCTCGCTCCAGCTAGCATCGGCAGTCACGCGATTTCCTGGAGCGGCCTGGACAGCGACACTCGAATGCACTTGCTCCAGCCAGACTGGTTGGCAACCGAGCACGTCCTGAAGATGCTGGCGATTCCAGGCCACCGCGGCAGGCTCATCACCGACGTGATCACCCAGATTGAAGCTGTCGAACGGAGCGCGACTGACGCCGCCCTGCCGCGCGGTCACACAGGCGCGAACGCCGGGCGGAGCAGGCCATTCCGGCACGAGCCAGTCACCGCCCCACGCACTCACCCGACGAAGGCCTCTCGATCCTGTTGCAGCAGCGTCAGCAGCCAGACGAAGTCATCCGGCAACGGCGACTCCCATTTCATCCTCTGCCCGGTAACAGGATGATCGAGTTCGAGGAAGCGCGCGTGCAGCGCCTGGCGAGGGAACTCGCGAAGCGTTTGCACCAGCGTCGGATTCGCCGCCGGCGGAATGCGGAAACGCCCGCTATACAGCGGGTCACCGACCAGTGGATAGCCAAGATGGGTCATGTGCACCCGAATCTGGTGGGTACGCCCGGTTTCCAGCTTGACCCGCACATGGGTGTGCGAGCGAAAGCGCTCGAGCACGCGGTAATGGCTGACCGCCGGCTTACCGCCCTCCACCACCGCCATGCGCTGACGCTGCTGGCCATGCCGACCGATCGGCGCGTCGACCGTACCACCAGTAATGATCACGCCGATGACGATCGCCTCGTAGATGCGGCTGACGCTACGCGCCTGCAACTGCTCGACCAGCCGGGTTTGCGCCTGCAGCGTCTTGGCCACGACCATCAGACCGGTGGTGTCCTTGTCCAGGCGATGAACGATGCCGGCACGCGGGACGTTGATCAGACCCGGCACGTGATGCAGCAATGCATTGAGCAGCGTGCCGTCGGCATGGCCGGCCGCAGGGTGCACAACCAGGCCAGCAGGCTTGTCGATCACCAGGATCTGATCGTCCTCGTAGACGATCTCAAGCGGAATGTCTTGCGCGACCCACTCGCCCTGCGCCTGCTGTTCGGCACTCAGCTCGAGCACGGCGCCAGCATGCACGGTGTCGCGAGGGCGCAGCACGGCGCCATCCACGGTGAGCAGGCCATCCTTGATCCACGCCGCGAGACGCGAGCGCGAGTGTTCGGAAAAGAGCTGCGCCGCAACCTGATCGAGACGTTGCCCGCCAAGGTCAAACGGCACTTCGGCGCGGAGTTGGATGGCCTGTTTGGAAGTCGTGGACATACGGCGAGATAGGTTCGTCTGAGAGAGGCAGGCGACATCCGTTGGTAACGGACGAGCCCGGGGACCGCAGATGGCGGAGCGGCCTTTGGTTTCGGCTACACGCTTGTGTTTAAATACGGCGTCTTTGTCCCGGCGCACCGGGGCGCTCATCATAACAGGACGGCTCCGCGCGAGACAGCCAGCCGTCACAGGGACGCAAGCCGCCATGCAAGTGAAACACCTGCTGCTGATCGCCATTCTCGCCCTCACCGCCGCCTGTTCATCCAACGAAACCGTCGACGAGAATCTGGGTGAAGTCGAGCTGTACCAGCAAGCACAGGCCGACCTGGACAACAAGAGCTATACCAGCGCCATCAGCAAACTCAAGGCCCTGGAGTCGCGCTATCCGTTCGGCCGCTTCGCCGAGCAGGCGCAACTCGAACTGATCTACGCCTATTACCGCAACGTCGAGCCGGAAGCCGCGCGCTCGGCGGCGGAGCGTTTCATCCGCCTGCATCCGCAGCATCCGAACGTCGATTACGCTTACTACCTCAAGGGCCTGGCNNGCCCGCTTCCTGCCGCTGGACATGACCAAGCGCGACCCAGGTGCCGCCCGCGACTCGTTCAACGAATTCGCCCAGCTCACCAGCCGCTACCCCAGCAGCCGCTACTCGCCTGACGCCAAGGCGCGCATGGTCTACCTGCGCAACCTGCTGGCGGCCAACGAGATACACGTAGCCCACTACTACCTCAAGCGCCAGGCCTACGTCGCAGCGGCCAACCGCGGCCGTTACGTTGTGGAGAACTTCCAGGGCACGCCGGCCGTGGCCGACGGGCTTGCCGTGATGACCGAGGCCTACCAGCGCCTGGGCCTCGACGATCTCGCCGAAACCAGCCTGCAGACTCTGCAGCTCAACTACCCGGATCACGCAACGCTCGAAGACGGCAAATTCACCCCTGTCGAGACGGAAGACGACAACCGCAGCTGGCTGAGCAAGGCCACCCTCGGCCTTATCGAAGGCGAGGCTCCCCGCCCGGACACCTCGCGGGCCAATCGCGATGTGCTCCGTCAATATGAAACCGCCGCTCAGGATCTTCCCGAAGAGCTTCGCCCGGTACTCAAGGAAGCAGAGCAGCAAGGCGAAAAGCGCTCCTGGTGGAGCCGCCTGACCTTCGGCCTGTTCGACTGACAGCTGACCGACTTCCGCAGCGCCGTCCTTGCATTCGGCGCGCGCGGCGAAACGGGCCGGCAGTGGCCGGGCTCAATTGATCGCAGGCCACCACGCTTAATCAGGAAGGAATCGATATGGGTCTGTTTCGCCTGCTGTTCTGGATTGCACTGATTGGCGCCGCGTTCTGGCTGTGGCGCCGTTTCGCGCAAAAGAAAGCCGCCCCCAAGCCTCGCCAGACCACCCTGCCAATGGTGCGTTGCGCTCAGTGCGGCGTGCACGTCCCGCAGGACCAGGCGCTGCAGTCGCAGGATCGTTGGTACTGCAGCCGCGCTCACCTGGAGCAGGACAGCACTCCTGGTGGGCACTGAAAACCTCACCTTCTTTGGCGATCAGGGACGGCGGATTCTCCGCCTGTACCACCTCTATCGACTGACCATCGGCCTGGCGCTGGTTCTGCTGATCAGCGCCGACCTGCACAACGACCTGCTGGAGATGAGCAACCCGCAGCTCTTTCAGTACGGCGCCTGGATCTACCTGATCCTCAACATCATCGTCGCCGTGCTGGTGCAGAACCCGGAGCGCGATCTGCCCGTGCTCGGGCTGGCGCTGATGGACGTCATCCTGCTGTCCGGGCTGTTCTACTTCGGCGGTGGCACCCCGAGCGGTATCGGCAACCTGCTGATAGTTGCCGTTGCCATCGCCAACATACTGCTGCGTGGCAGGGTCGGTTTCTTCATCGCCGCGGTTGCTGCGACGGGCCTGATCTACCTGACCTTCTACCTCAGCATTCAACGCCCCGAAGCCAGCAGCCAGTACGTTCAGGCCAGCGCACTCGGCACGCTCTGCTTTGCTGCCGCCTTCCTGGTTCAGGGGCTGGCTCGCCGCCTGCAGGTCAGCGAGACGCTGGCGCGCCAGCGTGCGGAAGAGGTGGCGAACCTGGAGGCGCTCAACGCGCTGATCCTCCAGCGCATGCGTACCGGCATCATGGTGCTGGACCCGCAGGAGCGCGTTCTGCTCGCCAATCAGGGGGCTCTGCAACTGCTCGGCCAGGACTCGCTGGCAGGCGAACGCCTCGCACCGCGCTGCCCGGAATTGCTCAAGGCACTGCAACAGTGGCGAGGCAATCCGACCCTGCGCCCGCCGAACCTCAGGGCAACGCCTGGCGGCCCAACGCTGCAGCCGAGCTTCGCCGCACTACAGCACGGGAACAAGCTCGACACACTGGTGTTTCTCGAAGACATCTCGCAGATCGCACAGAAGGCACAACAGCTCAAGCTCGCCTCCCTCGGCCGCCTCACAGCCAGCATCGCCCATGAAATCCGCAATCCACTGGGCGCCATCAGCCACGCCGCGCAGCTACTGCAGGAATCCGAAGAACTGGACGGACCTGACCGCCGCCTGGCACAGATCATTCAGGATCATTCACGGCGGATGAACCTGGTGATAGAGAACGTCCTCCAGCTTTCCCGGCGGCGCCAGGCCGAACCCCAGCTGCTGGACCTGAAGTACTGGCTGCATCGTTTCGCCAGCGAGTTCCGCCAGGGGCTCGGCCCGCAGCAGACCCTGCATCTGGATACCGTGGGCAGCTCGCTGCAGACCCGCATGGACCCCAATCAGCTGACCCAGGTGCTGACCAACCTGGTCCAGAACGGGCTGCGCTACAGCGGCCAGCAGAATCCGCGGGCGCAGGTCTGGCTCCGCCTGTTCCGTGACGAAGCCAGCGACCTGCCTATCGTCGAAGTGCTCGATGACGGCCCTGGTATCGCGGCCGAGCAACTTCAGAACATCTTCGAACCGTTCTTCACCACCGAAAGCAAAGGCACCGGGCTGGGGCTATATATCTCCCGCGAGCTATGCGAAAGCAACCAGGCACGCCTGGACTACCGCGAGCGCCCCGAGGGCGGCAGCTGCTTCCGCATCGTCTTCGCCCACCCGCGCAAGCTGAGCTGAGCCTCGCTGCCGGCAACACATCACACATCGACCAAAGCGACAGCCACGACACAGCCGGCGGAGTTAACATGCTCCTCAGCCGCAATCCCCGGCGACAATCGCTTCACGAATCAAGAGCAGGACCATGACCGCGCGCCAAAAAGCACTGATCATCGATGACGAGCCGGATATCCGCGAACTGCTGGAAATCACTCTTGGCCGCATGAAACTCGATACCCGCAGCGCTCGCAATCTCAAGGAAGCGCGCGAATGCCTGGCCCGCGAGCATTACGACCTGTGCCTTACCGATATGCGTCTGCCCGATGGCAGCGGCCTGGAGCTGGTGCAATACATTCAGCAACAGCACCCGCAGCTGCCGGTGGCGATGATCACTGCATACGGCAGCCTGGATACCGCCATTGGCGCGCTCAAGGCTGGGGCATTCGACTTTCTCACCAAACCGGTGGACCTCAACCGCTTGCGCGAGCTGGTCAGCACGGCCCTGCGTCTGAGGGCGCCCACAGCGGAAATGCCGGTGGACAGCCGCCTGCTCGGCAGCTCGCCACCCATGAAGACCCTTCGCAAGCAGATCGGCAAACTCGCCCGCAGCCAGGCGCCGGTTTATATCAGCGGCGAGTCCGGCAGCGGCAAGGAGCTGGTGGCCCGACTGATTCACGAGCAGGGTCCTCGCAGTGAAAAGCCCTTTGTGCCCGTCAACTGCGGCGCGATCCCGTCGGAACTGATGGAAAGTGAGTTCTTCGGCCACAAGAAAGGCAGCTTCAGTGGCGCCATCGAGGACAAGCCTGGGCTATTCCAGGTCGCCAATGGCGGCACGCTGTTCCTCGACGAGGTAGCCGACCTGCCGCTGCCGATGCAGGTCAAGCTGCTGCGCGCGATCCAGGAAAAGGCTGTACGCGCGGTCGGCGGCGCTCAGGAAGTAATGGTCGATGTGCGCATCCTCTGCGCCACGCACAAGGACCTCGCCAGCGAAGTGGCCGCAGGTCGTTTCCGCCAGGATCTGTATTACCGCCTGAATGTCATCGAACTGCGCGTGCCGCCACTGCGCGAGCGTCGCGAAGACATCGGCCTGCTCGCCGAAGCCATGCTTCGGCGTCTTGCGGCGGAGTGCGGTGACAGCAGCGCTCGCCTGCACCCGGATGCTCTGGCCAAGCTGGAAAACTATCGCTTCCCGGGGAACGTTCGTGAGCTGGAGAACATGCTCGAGCGGGCCTACACACTCTGCGAGGGCGATGAGATCAAGGCGGGCGATCTACGCCTGGCAGACAGCCCGGGCGTATCGGAGAACGTTGAAGCCAGTCTGGCGCGGATCGACAACCTGGAAGATCACCTGGAAGAGATCGAGCGCAAGCTGATCATGCAGGCGCTGGAGGAAACCCGCTGGAACCGCACCGCGGCAGCCCAACGGCTGGGGCTGACCTTCCGTTCGATGCGTTACCGGTTGAAAAAACTCGGACTGGACTGAGTGCAAGCCTGGTTAGCGTCGAGCAAGTCAGACACGACGCCAACCTGAGGCTTCCTAAACCCCGCTGGGGGCTCGCCTTACCCCTGCGTCAGCAGGTTGCGCAGATCGATGATCGCCGCATTGGCACGGGAGATGTAGTTGGCCATCACCAGCGAGTGATTGGCCAGCACGCCGTAGCCG
>DNMQ01000065.1 GCA_003488145.1 Pseudomonas sp. | reverse complement strand
CTGTCCGACCGCAAGGGCGTCAACGTGCCGGAAGCAGTGCTGGAGCTTAGCCCGCTGACCGAGAAGGATCGCCGCGACCTGACTTTCGGCCTTGAGCTGGGCGTGGATTGGGTGGCCCTGTCCTTCGTCCAGCGCCCACAGGACATCCACGAAGCGCGCAAGCTGATCGGTGAGCGCGCCTTTCTCATGGCCAAGATCGAGAAGCCATCGGCGGTGCAGCACCTGCGCGAGATCGCGCGGCTGTCTGACGCGATCATGGTCGCGCGTGGCGACCTCGGCGTGGAGGTGCCTCCGGAGAATGTGCCACGCATTCAGAAGAACATCGTGCGCATCTGCCGCCAGCTCGGCCGCCCGGTGGTGGTGGCGACGCAGATGCTCGAATCCATGCGCTTCGCCCCGGCGCCGACGCGCGCCGAGGTCACCGACGTGGCCAACGCGGTCGCCGAGGGTGCAGACGCGGTGATGCTGTCGGCGGAAACCGCTTCGGGCGACTACCCGCTGGAAGCGGTGAGCATGATGAGCAAGATCATCCGCCAGGTCGAAGGCGGCCCGGATTTCCAGGCCCAGCTCGATGTGCACCGACCGAATGCCGAGGCAACGCTGCCGGATGCCATCAGCTGCGCGATCCGCCGCATCAGTGGCATCCTGCCGATTGCGGTGCTGGTCAATTACACCGAATCAGGCCGCTCCAGCCTGCGAGCCTCGCGCGAGCGCCCGGCCACGCCGATCCTCAGCCTGACGCCGAGCACCGCCACCGCGCGCAAGCTCACGGTGGCCTGGGGCGTGTATTCGGTGGTGGATGCACCGATGCGCGATATGGAGCAGGTCAGCAGCCACGCCCTCGAGCTGGCGCGTGCCCAGGGCATGGCCGGCAGTGGTGACACGGTGCTGATCACCGCTGGCGTGCCGCTCGGCCAACCTGGCACCACCAACACGCTGCGTATCGAAGTCCTCGACTAGGTTGGCAGCCCACCCAGCGCACAATAGCCAAGCGGTCAGCCCCTGGTCTCCAGCGGGTTCTGCTCCTGCGGGTAGCGATGCTCCTCCTCGATGCTGCCGTCGTCGCCGTGGACGTTCACCCGCGCAGTACGCAGCTTCATGTAGTCGCGCGTCTCATCGAGAATGTCCTGTCGATTCCCGGCTTCGAGCAACGCGCGCTGATCGCCTTCTTCGCGTAGCACCCAGCGGTCATCTTCGTGGGTGATGTGGTAGATCTCCATGGCCCTCTCTCCTGCTGTTGAATGAAATATCGCGGATCGCCCCTGGTAAGAAAGCTGCCAGCGGGCGAGGTTCGATCATCACCGCCAAGGTGATTTCGACCATTAAAGGTCCATATCACCATGGAAAGCCAAGGTTCTTTTTACCTCGCACATCCTGCAAACCTTGATTCAAGTCAATTTTCGACCTGGAACGATTGTTGAAAGCCTCTATGGCAGAACGTTTCGTGTTCGCTCGCGAATACAGGACGACTTTCCCATCAGAGGAGTTAGCAATGCTTTGCGCTGAACAGACTGCCCTTATCAAAGCCACCGTGCCGCTGCTGGAAAGCGGCGGCGAGGCCTTGACCACCCATTTCTACAAACTGCTGCTGAGTGAACACCCCGAAGTGCGCCCGCTGTTCAATCAGGCCCACCAGGCCAGCGGTGAACAGCCGCGTGCACTGGCCAACGGCGTGCTGATGTATGCCAAACACATCGACCGGCTCGACACCCTCGGCCCGCTGGTCGCTCAGATCATCAACAAGCACGTCGCACTGCAAGTACTGCCCGAGCATTACCCGCTGGTTGGCTCCTGCCTGCTGCGGGCGATCCGCGAAGTGCTCGGTGACGAGATCGCTACCGACGCCGTGATCGACGCCTGGGGCGCCGCCTACCAGCAACTCGCCAACATCCTTATCGGTCAGGAGGAGAATCTCTACCAGACCAAGGCCGAGGCGGATGGAGGCTGGCGGGGGGCGCGGCGTTTTCGCATTGCGCGCAAGACCGTCGAAAGCGCAGAGATCACCTCCTTTCACCTGCAGCCGGAAGATGGCGGCGCGTTGATGGACTTTCTGCCCGGCCAGTACATCGGACTGCGCCTGGAGGTCGACGGCCAGGAGGTGCGCCGCAACTACTCGCTGTCCGCCGCCAGCAATGGCAGCGAATACCGCATCAGCGTCAAGCGCGAGCCCGGCGGCGTCGCCTCGAACGCGCTGCATGCCATGCCCGAAGGTGCCGTGCTGGAGCTGTTCGCGCCGGCTGGCGAGTTCACCCTGGAACCGGGCGACAAACCCCTGGTGCTGATCAGCGGTGGCGTCGGTATCACGCCTACCCTGGCGATGCTGGAACAGGCTCTGGCCAGCGCACGACCGGTGCACTTCATCCACTGCGCGCGCAATGCCGGCGTGCATGCGTTCCGCCGCAGCGTGGACGCGCTGGCCGAGCGTCACGCCCAGCTCAAGCGTTTCTACTGCTATGAGGAGCACGACGGCGCAGATGCCGCGCCGGATGCCGTTGGCCGCCTGACCGAGCAACAGCTTGGCAGGTGGCTGCCGGAAGACCGCGACGTGGACGCCTATTTCCTCGGGCCGAAACCCTTCATGGCTGCCGTCCGCCGTCAGCTGAAGTCACTCGGTGTGCCGGAACAGCAAACCCGCTACGAGTTCTTCGGTCCCGCTTCGGCACTCGATTGATCCATTCGGAGGCTCGCCCGGCGCGAGCCTCTCCCCGAAGGAGATTCAGTCATGCTTTATCACTCAGCTTCCCCACAACGCCTGATGGGCGCCGCCAATGCGCTGATGGTCGCAGGCATACTGCTCCTGCTGCTGGGCATCAGCGGCGCCTACCTGTTCGATCGACATCTGGCGATGGGCAGCATCATCGCGGCCCATGCGTTGGTCATCCTCGGCCCCACGGCGCTGAAGATCGGCTA
>DNMQ01000367.1 GCA_003488145.1 Pseudomonas sp. | reverse complement strand
CCGTTCTTGCAGCGGTTCTTGACGATGCCCATCCACGACCTGTTCGCCTGCAGCGTTTGCCAGAGGTCGGCAAAGGCGGCCTCGGGCATGTCGGGGTGGCGCACGAGGTTGTGCGGCTCACCGAGCAGCTCGTCTTCGCTGAAGCCGGAAATCGCCACGAAATCCGGATTGGCGTAAGTGATGGTGCCGTTCAGATCGGTGGTGGACAGGATGTTCGCCGTCTCGCCGACCGTGACTTCGCGGTCGTTGACGGGGAGGTTGGTGCGCATAAACAGATCTTCCTTGGAAATGGGGTCTGAGTACGCGAGGCAGGTTCGGCGCCGCTTCTGTTGGCAGCGCTCGCATGGATGCGGCGGACATCCTTGTACAGGGGGCCGGTTACGGTTTGGCGATCAGCGCTCGCCCTTCTCTCCCGTGTCGGTTTCCAGTTGCTCGAGCAGTTCAATCAGGCGCCGGCGCAGCTGGCCGAGCTCGCGCGATTTGAACGAGCGTCGCGTGCGTTCCAGTACCTGAATGGTTTCTTCCAGCGCAGTGCGCAGCGTCTCTTCGGTCAGCATTGATTCATCTTTCGTGCAAGCACATGCAGGTTGAGTGCCGATCTCTGTCAGGGCGCGCCTTGCAGCGAAACGAGCCCAAAAAAAAGGCGCCAGCCGTGGTGCACCCCCAAGGGAATGTCACGGCTGGCGCCTTAGCTATCAGGTCCGGTTGTCCTGAGCGGTAAAGCAGCTTTCGCAGCATGCGAAACTAGTGGCATTTTGCCTTTACGCGCGCAGCGTAACAAGCCCGGCGCAGATGGCGCGGGCAACGCGCCGCGCCCTCTACAGCACGCACCATTTCGAGGCATCGGCAAGCCTTCAGCCGCGCCGCCGCGTCCAGAACTGCTGCACCAACATCTCCATGCTGCTCGCCAGCTCGGCGACGCCCGACGCGCTCTGCCGGCTGCGCAGGCCGCTCTCCACATGCTGATCGGAGCCGCCGCGAATGCTGACGATGTTCTGGTTGATGTTTTCGCTGACCGCGCTCTGCTGCTCGACGGCCGCGGCGATCTGTATGCTCATCGCGCTGATCTCGTTGACCCGGCTGTTGATGCCCTGCAGCGAGCGCGCCGCCTGGGCCGCATGTTCGACGCTCTGCATGGCCTGCTCGCGGCTGCGCTGCATGACCTCCACCGCCTGCCGTGCCCCGCCCTGCAGCGCGCCGAT
Source organism: Pseudomonas sp. (assembly GCA_003488145.1). Taxonomy (GTDB): domain Bacteria; phylum Pseudomonadota; class Gammaproteobacteria; order Pseudomonadales; family Pseudomonadaceae; genus Stutzerimonas. Next base: position 13,252 of record DNMQ01000367.1, on the reverse strand, counting down.
CATGCTGTTGATCTCCTGGGTCGACTGCTGGGTCCGCGATGCTAGGCTGCGTACTTCATCGGCGACCACGGCAAAGCCACGGCCCTGCTCGCCGGCCCGCGCCGCCTCGATGGCCGCGTTCAGCGCCAGCAGGTTGGTCTGCTCGGCGATGCCGCGAATGACGTCGAGCACCTTGGTGATGTCATTGCTGCGCGCCTCCAGCTCATGGATCACGTCACCGGCCTGCTGGATGTCCTGCGCCAGTCGGCCGATGGCCGACCCAGTGCGGTTGACCACCTCGGTGCCGGTCGCCGCTTCGCTGTCCGCGCGGCTGGCTGCCTCGGCGGTGCGCTGGGCGTTGCTTGCCACTTCCTGCACGCTGACCGCCATCTGGTTGATCGCCGTGGCGACCTGATCGGTTTCGCTTTGCTGGCGTGCAGCGCTCTGCGTGCTGCTGTCCATCGCACCGAGCAGTTCGTGGGCATGCTGGCTGAGTTGACGCGAGGCATCGCCGATACGGCCGACCATGGCGCCGGCCTCGGTTTCCAGCATCTTCATGGCAAAGGCGATCTGGCCGAATTCATCACGCCGGCCGGCATAGACCAGCTGCCCCACCGGGTTGTCACCGACCCTGCGTGCCTGCTCGGCGAGGCGCTGCAGCGGTGCCAGCGCGACATACGCCATTGCACCTGCGCCCAGCACGGCGGCAGCGGCGGTGGCCAGCGCAGCGATCAGACCCGCTCCAGCCAGCAGCGCGCCGACCACGCACGGCGCGGCACCCAGCGCCGCCAGAAGCGCGACGCGACTGCGGGCGCTCAGCGGTGCACGGCGCAGCGCGACCGGTGGACGCTTGTCGCGCAACTGCGCGTACAGCTGCTCGGCGGCTGCGATCTGAGCCGGCGCGGGCTTGGTGCGTACCGATTGGTATTCGACGACCCGACCGTTGCGGCTGATCGGCGTGACGAACGCGCTGACCCAGTAGTGATCGCCGTTCTTGCAGCGGTTCTTCACCATACCCATCCATGAGCTGCCGCCCCGTACGCTCGACCACAGGTCGGCGAAGGCCTCGGTGGGCATGTCCGGATGGCGGACGATGTTGTGGTGCTGACCAAGCAGCTCGCTTTCCTCGAAGCCGCTGATCTTGATGAAGTCCGGATTCACATAGGTGATGTCACCGTTGAGATCCGTGGTGGAAAGAATATTGGCGGTGTCGCTGATGGAAACGTCGCGGCCAGTGACCGGCAGGTTCATGCGCATGGTGGTCTCGTGAACAAGGCAAAGCGTGTTGTTCTTCTCCGCCACGGACGTCTCGGTCGATGCACCTTTTCGGTACCTCGTGCACTCCCTGCCAATATCGCCACCCTGCGGTGATCGCTCCTTGCTGCGGACGGCCCAGCGGGTCGTTTGTATCGGTTTTGTAGCGCCGAAGACGGGCACGAAAAAAGCGCCAGCATTGATCCACCCCTCTGGATGGCCCCTGATGGCGCTTCAGTCGGCAGGCCCGTGGTCCTGTCCGATCAGCAAGTCTCCTCGCCTGGAGACTGATATCAGATTGATATCATAGGTCTCGACTGGCAATGCGACTGAAGTCCTACTCCGCCGGTCGGCTTTTCCAAGCAACATATCAATAAGCCATCAAAGCTGTACAGATAATACAGTCTGTACAGTATTTGTACATAAAAATATGACACCTCACGCGCAACCCTTCTGCCGTAGTCCGGTCCTAGCAGTGGGACGCGACGCTTGCCCGGATCGACATGGCAGGTCCGCTGGCTGTTACCGACGCGGTCGCCTGCTAGACTCAAGTTCCGCGCAGACTCACAAGGGATGCCGGGAATCCGAAAACAACCAAAAAGGAGTGCATCCATGAAAGGCAAATCCTTGGCATGGATCTTTACCGCTGCTTTGGCGGGAACCGGCCTGAGCGCAGTGGCACAGGCGCAAGAGAAGTTCGTCACCATCGGCACGGGCGGCCAGACCGGCGTTTATTACGTTGCCGGGCAATCGATCTGCCGCTTCGTCAACCGCAACGCGGAAAACATCAAGTGCAACGCGCCGGCGAGCGGCGGCGGCGTGGCCAACGTCAACGGCCTGCGCAGTGGCGAGTTCAACTTCGGCATCATGCAGTCGGACCATCAGTACAAGGCGATGGAAGGCGTGGCGCCGTTCGAGAAAGAAGGCAAGATGGACGACATCCGTGCCGTCTTCTCGCTGCAGAGCGAAGTCTTCACCGTGCTGGCGCGTCGCGACGCCAACATCAAGGGCCTGGATGATCTGAAGGGCAAGCGCGTCAACATCGGCAACCCCGGTTCCGGCCAGCGCGACACCCTCGAAGAGATCATGAAGGAAAAGGGCTGGGACAAGTCGGCCTTCTCCCTCGCCGCCGAACTGAAGCCGGCCGAACAGGCCAGCGCTCTGGGCGACAACAACATCGACGCCATGACCTACTTCGTCGGTCACCCGAATGGCGCCATCCAGGAAGCCACCACCACCGTCGATGCAGTTCTGGTGCCGATCACCGGCCCGGAAATCGACAAGCTGCTGGCTGCCAAGAGCTACTACACCAAGGCTGAGATCCCTGGCGGCCTGTACAAGGGCAACGACCAGCCGACCCAGTCCATCGGTGGCAAGGCCGTGCTGTCCACTACTGCCAAGGTCGATGCCGAAGTGGTCTACCAGCTGGTGAAGTCGGTGTTCGAGAACATCGAGCGCTTCCAGCGTCTGCACCCGGCATTCAAGGATCTCAAGCCGGAAGAGATGATCGAAGTCGGCCTGAGCGCGCCGCTGCATGAAGGCGCCGAGCGTTACTACAAGGAACGCGGCTGGCTGTAAGGCTCAGCGGGGCCGCGTCGCGGATGCGGCCCTGAACGTCGATGCCTTAGCCGAAAACCCGTGCGCCGTACGGCCACGGGTTTTCGCGGTTCCGTTACCTGAAAAAACAGGCCTCAATTCATGCAAGACAAACAACTGTCCACCGAGGAACTGATCGCCCAGGATGTCGGTGCGCGCTTGCCCGAAGGCCCGATGGCCGCGGTCATCGCCGGGCTGGCGCTGCTCTGGTCGCTGTTCCAGCTGTGGATCGCCTCGCCGCTGCCCTTCGTACTCGGGTTCGGCGTGCTGAACGACACCGAGACCCGCTCGATCCACCTGGCGTTCGCGCTGCTGCTGGCATTTCTGGCCTACCCGGCCTTCAAGAGATCGCCCAGGGACCGCGTACCGCTGTTCGACATCGCCCTGGGGCTGATCGCTGCCTCCACCGCCGCCTACCTGTTCATCGTTTACGAACAACTGGCGCAGCGCCCCGGCAACCTGACCACCATGGACCTGATCACGGCCTGCCTCGGCATTCCGCTGCTGCTGGAAGCCACGCGCCGAGCACTCGGCCCGCCACTGGCGATCATTGCCCTGGTGTTCCTCGTCTATAGCGTCGCCGGTCCCTGGATGCCCGGCCTGCTGGCCCATCGCGGGGTGAGCTTCACCGCGCTGGCCAACCACCAGTGGATCACCACCGAAGGCGTGTTCGGTATCGCCCTGGGGGTTTCCACCAGTTTCGTCTTTCTTTTCGTACTGTTCGGCGCACTGCTCGAACGTGCCGGCGCTGGCCACTATTTCATCCAGCTGGCCTTCAGCATGCTCGGGCATTTCCGCGGTGGTCCGGCCAAGGCCGCGGTCGTGGCGTCCGGTATGACCGGCCTGATTTCCGGCTCGTCGATCGCCAATGTGGTGACCACCGGTACCTTCACCATCCCGATGATGAAGCGCACCGGTTTCTCGGCCGAGAAGGCCGGTGCGGTGGAAGTCGCCTCATCGGTGAACGGGCAGATCATGCCGCCGGTGATGGGCGCTGCGGCATTCCTGATGGTCGAATACGTCGGCATCCCCTATGTCGAGGTGATCAAACACGCGTTCCTTCCCGCGTTGATCTCCTATATCGCGCTGGTCTACATCGTCCATCTCGAGTCGCTCAAACTCGGCCTCACCGCATTGCCGCGGGCCAACGTCGCCAAGCCGTGGATGCAGCGCCTGATTGGTTTCGCCTTCGGCGCGGCGCTGATTTCCGGCCTGTCCCTGGGCGTCTATTACGGTCTTGGCTGGCTGAAACCGGCACTTGGCGATTCCGCGCTTTGGGCCATCGGCGCGTTACTGGCATTGGTCTATCTGGGCCTGCTGAAGATTGCCGCAAGCAATCCGCCACTGCCCCATGAAGACCCTGATGCCCCGCTCGAGCATCTGCCGGAGACGCGTCCGGTGCTGCTTTCCGGCCTGCACTTCCTGCTGCCGGTGGTGGTGCTGGTCTGGTGCCTGATGATCGAGCGCCTGTCGCCCGGCCTGTCGGCATTCTGGGGCTCGGTGATGCTGGTGATCATCCTGCTCACGCAGCGGCCGCTGCTGTCGATGCTGCGCAAGGACGGCACCCACGAGCACGGCACCTTCATGGATGGCGTCGTCGATCTGCGCGAGGGCCTGATCGCCGGTGCGCGCAACATGATCGGCATCGGTATCGCCACAGCGGCGGCGGGCATCATCGTCGGCGCGGTGTCGCAGACCGGCGTCGGCCTGGTGCTGGCCGATCTGGTCGAGCTGCTGTCGATGGGCAACCTGCTGCTGATGCTGTTGCTCACGGCCTTCCTCAGCCTGATCCTCGGCATGGGCCTGCCGACCACCGCCAACTACATCGTGGTGTCCAGCCTGCTGGCGCCGGTGATCGTGGCGCTGGGGCAGCAGAATGGTCTGATCGTGCCGCTGATCGCGGTGCACCTGTTCGTCTTCTACTTCGGCATCATGGCCGACGTCACGCCACCGGTGGGCCTGGCATCGTTCGCTGCCGCGGCGGTGTCCAAGGGCGACCCGATCAAGACCGGTATCACCGCTTTCTACTACAGCCTGCGCACGGCGGCGCTACCGTTCCTATTCATCTTCAACACCGACCTGCTGCTGATCGNNTGGCACGGCGTGCTGATCTTTGTCGTGGCGACCATCGCCATGCTGATCTTCGCCGCCGGCACCCAGGGCTATTTCCTGGTGCGCAGCCGCTGGTATGAAAGCCTGTTGCTGCTGCTGGTGGCCTTCACCCTGTTCCGCCCGGGATTCTGGATGGACATCATCCACGACCCCTATCGCGACATCGAGCCAGCCGCGCTGGTCGAGACGCTGGAACGGGTGGAAGAAGACAGTCAGCTGCGCCTGCGCGTGCTGGGTGAGGATGACGTGGGCGACCCGCGCGAGTTCGTCGTGCTGCTGGCAATCCCTGACGGCGAAAGCGGTGAGGAAAAGCTCGAGAAGATCGGTCTAATGACTTACGAGGACGATGGCAAGGTGCTGATCGATAGCGTGACCTTCGGCAGCCCGGCCGCCGAGGCGGGCCTGGAGTTCGACCAGCAGATCCTGCGCGTTCGCGCACCGACCGATCGCTGGCCGAAGGAATTCATGTGGGTTCCGGGCTTCCTGCTGTTCGGATTGATCGTCTGGATGCAGCGACGACGCCAACGGCGCTGACTGCAGTCGCTGCAAAGAAAAACCCCGGCCACAGGAATGTGGCCGGGGTTTCTTTTTTGATCGCAATAAACGCCAGCCAGGACTCGGCACCGGGCAGGTGCGCGGCTTCGGCTCAGCCGAAGAACCAGTAGCACACGGCAATCGCGGCGATGATGCCGGCCAGATCCGCCACTATCGCGCAACCCACCGCATGGCGCGCGCGCTGGATGCCTACGGCGCCAAAGTACACCGCCAGCACATAGAAGGTCGTCTCGGTACTGCCCTGTACCGTAGCCGCCACCAGTGCCGGGAAGCTGTCCACGCCCTGACTCTGCATGGTCTCGATCAGCATCGCTCGCGCCGCACTGCCGGAAAACGGTTTGACCAGCGCAGTCGGCAGGGCATCGACGAAGCGCGTGTCCCAGCCCAGCGCCTCCACCATCCAGCGAATGCCTTCCAGACCGAAATCCAGCGCGCCGGAGGCGCGCAGAGCGCCGATCGCGCAGAGCATGGCGATCAGGTAGGGCAACAGGCTCTTGGCGACATCGAAGCCCTCCTGCGCGCCCTCGACGAACGCCTCGTACACCGGAACCTTGCGCAGCGCGCCGACGACCAGAAAGGCGATGATCAGACCGAACAGGGTCAGGTTGCCCAGCAACGAAGACAACGACGCCAGCGCCGTCGCCGACAGCCCGGCCAGCAGCGCCATGAAACCACCGAGCAGCAGTGCACCGGGAACGAAGTAGGCCAGCACCACCGGATCCCACAGGCGCAGCCGCTGCACCAGTGCCACCGCCAGCAGGCCGGCCAGCGAAGACGCACTGGTCGCCAGGAGGATCGGCAGAAAGACCAGGGTAGGGTCTTCCGCGCCCTGCTGTACGCGGTACATGAAGATCGACACCGGCAATAGCGTCAGCGACGAGGTGTTGAGCACCAGAAACAGGATCTGCGCATTGCTGGCCACGGTCGGCAGCGGATTGAGCTCCTGCAGCGCGCGCATCGCCTTGAGGCCGATTGGCGTGGCGGCGTTGTCCAGTCCGAGACCGTTGGCGGCGAAGTTCAGGGTGATCAGTCCCAGCGCCGGATGGCCTGCCGGCACTTCGGGCATCAGGCGACGGAACAATGGCCCGAGCAGACGCGCGAGGAGTTCGATGAGCCCGGCCTTTTCCGCGATGCGCAAAAAGCCCAGCCACAACGTCAAGGTGCCGAACAGCACGATCATCACTTCTACGGCCAGCTTGGCCATGGCGAACAGGCTTTCCACCAGCGCGGCGAACACTGCAGGGTCGCCACCGATCAGCCAGCGCCCGAGGGCGGCAACCGCGGCGATCAGAAAAAAGCCCAGCCAGAGGCCGTTGAGCATGTCGTTCTCCCGTCGAAAGCTGGACGCGATGATAGCGGTGCGGGCGCGCACGGGTCATCCGCAGTTCAGCAGGCGGTAAAGACAGCAGGAGGTGGAAAACGATGAGATGGATTGCGAAAGGCGATATGAAGCGGATCAGACATTTGTCGCTGCATGCCGGGAGCGATAGCGCCCCCGGCCGCAGCTTCACAGAACCCGGTCCGATTAGGAGGTACTCCCTGTACCTCTAGGTCGCTCCGCGATGCAGAACAACCCGACCCCCTGGTTCCCCCCGCTGAGGGGTGAAGCGCGCGGAGCGGTTAGGCCCGCGCGCTCTGGATCACCTTCGAAAGCCGAACATGACCCGGCGAAATTGGCTTCCCATGCCGCTGAAACTCCTCAATCAGCCGCCCTTGCGGGCGGCCATCGATTGCATCACACGCGTGGTCCGCGGCCGCGGCCAAAGATCAGCGACGCTACGAACAGAACCAGGAAAACCACGAACAGGATCTTGGCGATACCCGTTGCAGTGCCGGCGATACCACCGAAGCCCAGTACCGCGGCGATGATGGCGATGATCAGGAAGGTAATGGCCCAACTCAGCATGGTGTGACTCCTCTTGTTTCAGGAACGGTTCTCAGCGGATCGGTCAGGCCGATCGGCATCGAGTGTGTGAAGCATCCTTGCTGATTCGCTTGCACGTCCCCTTCGTTGCTCAGAATACCCAGCGCTGTTCAGAAGGCGCCTGGCGATAGTCGATGGTCTGCGGCGCTTGGCCGGTCCGCATGAGCTCAATAGGTTGAGCGTCATACATGCCGATTCGTTCCGCTGAATTCTGTTGCGCCTGGCTGAGCGGTTGCGACAGCGGGCGCTCGGCACCCATGATCAGCATGACAACCGCAGCAGAGAGGAAACCCTTGCTGGCCAATGAAAAGCGGGCTTGGCGATTCATCCTCAACTCCTTCTAAGCGTGGCGACGTCGTTTCGTTGAGTGAGACATTGCAGGCGTCGTGCCAGGCTGCACCACTATTTAAATGCTTAAAAATCAATAGCTTGGATATAAAGGCCAGCATTGCATCAACTCAATTTGCATGAGCACCCCAGCAATGCCGGGCGTTTTGCACGAACGCTTAATGCCTGGCTTGCTTGAGGTGGCACATGCGCTCGTGACAGGCACGCAGCTTCGGCAGCTCGATGGCGAGCAGTGCTCTGATATCCGGCTCGGCGTCTCCTACAGCATCCTCGAAGGCGTGCAGAATGTTCGCTTCGGTCTGCTCCAGCTGGTCGACATAGGCGGTGTCGTGGTCGCCGATGCGTGATCGGGCGTCGGCATAGAGCTCGCGCATCCGGCCGGTCAGCGTCCCACCCTGCGACGGGTGCTCATGGCTGGTCGCAACCTTTACGCTAAGCGCCTGGATGATCTGCGTCTTGGCTTGGGCCAGGTCGCGAAACAGGTGCTGCAGCTCGACGTCCTTTACTTCGTCGGCAGCATGCTGGTAGAAACGCTGCCCGTCGCGGGTGATCTCGATAAGCTCATTGAGCTGATTCATGGACTGATTCATGACACCTCCTGCATGGATTGCGACAGATACGCCACACGCCCGCTCGGCGGGAAGTGACGCCCCTTTCATCAGGGTCGCAAGCCGCATGCCAGGCTGGCGCAAGCGCCAGCGGTAACCAAATCAGCCACTTGGGCGACGCCACTGAAGGCGTCGGAGTGCAGCATGCAGGAAAGCCTTGCCAATACCGTGCAACTTGCAAGACTTTTCATAGACTAAGGTCTCGCCAGCAACGCAACGGCNNGGGAGCATCCATGGACCAAACGACGGACAACGGCGGACGCATCCTTCTGGTGGATGACGAAGCGGCGATCCTGCGCACCTTCCGTTACTGCCTGGAGGACCGCGGCTACACGGTCATGACAGCGGCCAGTGCGGCACAGGCCGAGGCCATTCTGCAGCGTCAGGTGTTCGACCTGTGCTTCCTCGACCTGAGACTTGGCGAAGACAATGGCCTGGACGTGCTGCAGCAGATGCGCCTGCTCGCGCCCTGGATGCGCGTGGTGATCGTCACCGCCCATTCGGCCGTGGACACCGCCGTGGACGCCATGCAGGCCGGCGCCGCGGATTACCTGCTCAAGCCATGCAGCCCGGAACAGCTTCGCCTGTCCGCCGCCAAGCAGCTGGAAGTCCGCCAGATGGCGGCCCGACTGGAAGCGCTGGAAGGCGAGATGAAGCAACGCAGCGACGCCCTCGGCTCGCACAGCCCGGCGATGATGGCCGTGCTGGAAACCGCGCGGCAGGTGGCAGACACCGACGCCAACATTCTCATCCTTGGCGAATCGGGTACCGGCAAGGGCGAACTGGCGCGGGCCATCCACACCTGGAGCCGGCGCTCGAAGAAGGCCTTCGTCACCATCAACTGCCCGTCGCTGTCCGCCGACCTGATGGAAAGCGANNCTGTTCCTCGACGAGATCGGTGACTTCCCGCTGGCGCTGCAACCCAAGCTGCTGCGCTTCATCCAGGACAAGGAGTACGAGCGGGTCGGCGACCCGGTCACCCGCCGCGCCGATGTGCGCATCCTCGCGGCGACCAACCTGAACCTCGAAGAAATGGTGCGCGAGGGCAAGTTCCGCGAGGACCTGCTGTATCGCCTCAATGTCATCACCCTCAACCTGCCGCCCATGCGCGAGCGTCCCGAGGACGTGCTGACCCTGGCCGAACGCTTCCTTGCCTCGTTCGTGAAGAACTATGGCCGCCCTGCGCGCGGTTTCAGCGATGCAGCGGTTGCCGCACTGAAGACCTACCGCTGGCCGGGCAACGTGCGTGAACTGCGCAACGTGGTGGAACGGGCGAGCATCATTTGCCCGCAGCAGATGATCGAGGTCAGCCACCTCGGGCTGGGCGAACAGGTAGGCAGCAACGCGCCACGCATCGGTGAGCCGCTCAGCCTGGAGGCGCTGGAGAAAGCGCATATCGCCGGCGTGTTGAGCACCAGCGATACTCTCGATCAGGCCGCGCGCATCCTGGGTATCGACGCCTCGACCCTCTACCGAAAACGCAAGCAGTACGGCCTATGAAACTCCAGATGAAGCTGCGGACCCGCCTGTTTCTCGGCTTCTCCGCGCTGATGACGGTTGCGCTGCTGGGCCTGCTGCTGGCGCTGGTCAGCGTCATGCAGATGGCCAAGAGCCAGGAACAGCTGATCCGCAACAACTTCGCCATCATCGAGATCAACCAGCAGCTGCGGCAGACGCTGGGCAACCACCTGATCGTGATGCTCACCGACAGCGGTCGCAGTGAAGCGCTGGAACCGCTGAGCCAATCGTTTCAGCAGACGCTCGAACGCGGCATCGCCGAAGCCAGCGACGAGACCGATCGGCAGGCATTCCAGGCCGTCGCCAGCGCCTACGCCAGCTTCCTGCAGCAGGTCGATGCCGCCCGCAACCAGAACCTGACGCTGCTGGAAGACAATCCGCTCAGCCAGGCCTTCAATCAGGTGCGCAGCCTGATGACCGACATGCAGCGCACGGCGTACGACAAGATCCGCGACACCGAGCTGCGCAGCCGTGACCGGGCGTCGCTGCTCGCCGGCCTGCTGGGCCTGACGGCGATCGCGGTACTGCTGATCGGCTTCATCACCGCGCACAGCTTCGCCCGCCGCTTCGGCGAACCGATCGAACGGCTGTCCGCCGCCGCCGACCAGATCGGCCGCGGCGACTTCAACATTTCCCTGCCGACGCCGCACATCGCGGAGCTGTCCTCGCTGAGCCGCCGCTTCGGCCTGATGGCTCAGGCGCTGCACGAGTTCAAGCAGACCAACGTGGAAGCGCTGGTCAACGGCCAGCAGCGTCTGCAGGCACTGCTCGATAGCATCGACGACGGCCTGCTGATCGTCGACCGCGACGGTCGACTGGAGCACGCCAACCCGGTCGCCCAGCGGCAGCTGGCCTGGGAGAACGAGCACCTCGGCTCGACCCTCGGCGAAGCGCTCGGCTACCCGGACCTGGACAATGCAGCGCGGCAGGTGCTGGACGACAAACCACTGTCCGACCCACCCGAAGACCTGATCATTGAGGCGGACGGCGAACGCCGCCTGCTGGCCTGGCGCATCAGCCCGGTGAGCCACCACGACGGCAGCATCAGCGGTGCGGTCATGGTGCTGCACGACGTCACCGATCAGCGCACCTTCGAACGAGTGCGCAACGAGTTCGTGCTGCGGGCCTCCCATGAGCTGCGCACGCCGGTCACCGGCATGCAGATGGCCTTCAGCCTGCTGCGCGAACGCCTGCGCTACCCGGCCGGCAGCCGCGAGTCGGACCTGTTCGACACCGTACACGAGGAAATGCAGCGACTGGTCCGGCTGATCAATGACCTGCTCAACTTCTCGCGCTATCAGAGTGGCCAGCAGAAGCTGGAGCTGGAGCAGTGCCACATCCCCGAGCTGCTCGAGGCCGCGCGTCAACGCTTCGAGGTCAACGCTGCCGAACAGGAGGTTCAGCTCAAGCTGGAGTTGCAGCAGCCGCTGCCGACGCTGATGCTCGACCGCCAGCAGATCGAGCGGGTGCTGGACAACCTGCTGAGCAATGCCCTGCGCCACACGCCCAAGGGCGGCGAGGTTCGGCTGCTGGCGCGGCACCACGGCGAGCGGATGATCCTCAGCGTCGAGGACAATGGCGAAGGCATTCCCTACAGCCAGCAGGCGCGCATCTTCGAGCCGTTCGTGCAGATCGGTCGCCGCCGTGGCGGTGCCGGACTGGGCCTTGCCTTATGCAAGGAAATCGCTCAGTTGCATGGTGGGCGTATTGGCGTGCATTCACGGATCGGCCACGGCACCATCTTCTACGTTGCGCTGCCGATCTGACAGCGCCATCGAGGAGGCCACATGCCGAGCCTGAACCCCAGCCCCGAACAGCTCGCCGACTTCGCTGCGACGATGCCTTCGGGCGTGCCGATCCTGATGCTCAACCTGCTGCGCTATAACGACCAGGCGACCTATCCGTCAGGTAGTCAGCACAGTCCGTGCAGTGGTCGCGAGGCCTACGCCCGCTACAGCCGCGTGGCACTGGCCAAGGTGCAGGCCAGCGGTGGCGCGGTGGAAGTCAGGACCAAGGCCCATGCCGCGCTGATCGCCCCGCCGGACGAGCAGTGGGACGACATACTGCTGGTCAGCTATCCATCCAAGGAAGCCTTCCTGGCGATGATCGGCGACAGCGACTATCAGGCTGCAGCCGAGCACCGTAGCGCCGCGCTGGCCGACTCGAGACTGATCGGCACCACCCGCTACTGAGTCAGCGCCCCGCCTGGTTACCGAGCACCTGCAGCATCGCGGCGGTCTCGGCATCGGGTTCGCCGTCGAAGCGAGCCGGGCGGTATTTCATCTGGAACGCAGCGATCACGTTACGCGTCTCGTCGTCCAGATGGCCGTGGCGCGGCACCCGGTAACCCTGCGCCGCCAATGCATCCTGGAACCAGGCGATCGTCGGCAGCCCGGCCGATGCATAGCGCATCCGCTCGGCCGCCACCGCATCGGCGTCGGGCCAGGGCAGCAGCCCCTCCTCGGCCAGGCGTTTCCAGGGGAACAGCGGCCCCGGATCGACCTTGCGCTGCGGGGCGATGTCGCTGTGGCCGATGATGGCGCCCGGCTTGAGGTCGTGACGCGCCATGATGTCCTTGAGCAGCACCACCAGCGCGTCGATCTGCTCCTCGGAGTACGGATACCAGAGCCGGCGCCCGTCGGCGCTTTCCACGTAGCCGCGGTTGACCAGCTCGATGCCGATCGATGTGGCGTTGAGCCAGGTGCGCCCGTTCCACTCACTCTCGCCGGCATGCCAGGCGCGGCGGTTTTCATCCACCAGGCGGTAGATGGTCGCCGGCGATTCGGCGATCAGGTAGTGGCTGCTGACGTCGCGGCCGCTAAGCAGCTGCAGCGAACGGGGCAGGTCGGTCGAGGTGTAATGCAGGATGATGAACTGGGCGCGGCTGTCGTGGCCGGTCGAGCTGTAGCTGGTATCGATGCGCGGACCACTGGCGCAACCGGCCAGCAGCAGGAGCATCAGGACGGCGGGGATGGTTTTCATCGGGACGACCTCTGTGTCGACGGCGAAATGACGCAGATGAGCAGCAGCCCGCTGCGAGGGGCTCCGCTCATGTCGGTGCGGTGAGGGGCGTGATTATACCGGGCGATCGGGACCGGGCCAGGGCAGCCGGTCAGGCCGCCTCGACGCGATTGCGCCCCGAATCCTTGGCCCGGTAGAGCGCGCTGTCGGCACGCTCGAAGGCACGCTCGGTGCTGTCACCTTCGCTGAACGCGGTCAGGCCGGCCGAGAGCGTGATGGCAACGCGCTCGCCCTTGAAATGGAACGGACAGCTGCCGATCGACTCACGCAGCGACTCCATCAGCTGCAGCCCTGCCTCATAGGGCGTGTTGGGCAGCAGCACGACGAACTCCTCGCC
>DNMQ01000366.1 GCA_003488145.1 Pseudomonas sp. | reverse complement strand
CGATGCAATAAACGGGTCAGTGCACCGGATGTGGGTGGCGAGCGAAGAAATCCAGCAGCGCGGCGAGCAGCGCGCCGGGCATGGCCAGTTGCGGCGCATGGCCGCAATCGAGGCGCACTCGCTCGGCGCCGGGCACCAGCTGCTGCATGCGCTGCTGCACCCGCGGCAGCACAGAGCGGTCCTGCGCGGCTTCGAGATACAAGCGCGGCAGACGTCCGAAACGCTCGGCGCTCCACTGCGCGGCGATGTCGCGACCGCCGTCGGGCTGCACCGTCAGGCGGCGCGCGGCACTGATCGCGGCCTGTGCCGGTGCATCGTGAAAGAACACCGCACAGGCGGCATCGCTGGGTACGCGACTGCCGCCGGGCACCGCTTCGAGATAGGGCCCGATGCCGCTGACCTCGGGAAAGTCGCGGGCGAGTTCGGCGCAGAGTTCGCCGAAGCCCATGCCGCTGGGCAGCATCATGCCGGCGACATAGGCGACCCCGGCGATGCGCTCGGCATAAGCCTCGGCCACGGCAGTGGCAGTGACGCCGCCGCCGGAATGCGCCACCAGCTGAATCGGACCAGGCAGCGTCTCGATCAATGCGCCGACGTGTTCGACATAGCGCTGCAGCGAGGCTTCTGCGAGCGGCGCGGCGTCGTGGCCGTTGCCCGGCAGATCGACCGCGTGGGGACTATGCCCGGCATCGCGCAGGCCTTCGAGGAGCGAGTCCCAGACCCAGCTACCGGCCCAGGCGCCGTGGATGAGGACGATGTCAGCCATAGGTCCTCCGGTACATCTCGCGGTGGTGCTCTTCCACCGTCACGGCGGGATAGCGAGGGGCTTCACCCGGCGCGAGGCAGGTCGGCAGGCACTCGACCAGATGGTCCGGGTTGCCGCTGAAGAAGAACGGCACGCTATAGCGCTCGCGCCCGGAAATGTTGACCACCCGGTGTAGCGTCGAACGGTACTGGTCGTTGGTCCAGCGGGCGATCATGTCGCCGAGGTTGACCACGTAGGTGCCGGGCACGGGCGCTGCGTGAATCCAGCTCTTGCTGTGACGATCCCAGACCTGCAGGCCGGGGTTCTCGTCCTGCAGAAGCAGCGTCAGCCCGCCGAAATCGGTATGCGCGCCACAGCCCTTCTCGCCGGGCGCGGCGTTGGTCGGCTGCGGCGGGTAATGCAGCAGGCGCAGGGTGCTCATGGAGTCGCGGCAGAAGCCGGCGAAATGTTCCTCCGGCAGTTGCAGCGAGAGCGCGATGGCGCCCATCAGCCGTGCCGCGAGGGCGTTCATCGCATCGCGATAGTGCTCCATGGTCGGGCGAAAGTCCGCAAGCTCGGTTGGCCACTGGTTGGCACCGTGGTTGAAGCGACCGGCCAGTACCCGCGGGTCGTCCTCGGCCAACTCCTCGCCGATATAGAAGCCTTCCTTGAGATCGGCCGGCGCACCGGCTTCCAGCACCTGACCGCGCAACGGCTCATAGCCGCGATTGGCCTTCGAGAACACCTTGTCCAGCGCACGCTTGCCTGCTTCCGGCTGGGAAAAGAAGGCCCGCGCCTGCTCGAACACCGCCTGTTGTAGCGCCGGGTCGACGCCGTGGTTGGCGACGCAGAAGAAGCCGACCTCGCGACAGGCCGCGCCGATGCGTTCGGCCACGGCAGTGCGCTCGGCAAGGTCGGGAGAAAACAGCCCGGCGATATCGATCAGCGGCAGCGCGGTGGCTTCGAGATGGCGGGCACAAAGGGACTGGTTCATGGCTCGATCCTGCTCTGCCGACGCGAAATGGCGGTCGGCGAGCGCAGTATCTGGCGGGTCATGCTGTGCGCAGAAGCAGAGAATATCGAGCAAGCCGATGCCGTTTCGGCATCACCGTGTAAAGCGAGAAAACGGTGCTCGCAGTGATCGTGAATGGTGCATCAGCGAACGCCCGGCATTCCTTTCTCGGGACCATATCGGCGGCGGCCAGATAGGCATGCATGCACATTGTTGGGGCATTGTTGGAGAGGTGGCGAGATGTGCAATTTTCCGCAGGCGGTCCACGCCTGCGCCCATGTTCGCTAGATCGAGAGGTTCAGAACCGCCGGCATCGTTGCAACCACCAGGATTACAGCCATGGAAACATTGAATGCCGAGGCAATCCGCGGCCTTCCCAGCCAGCGCCTGAACGTCAAGCCACCCAGCGCCCATACCCCCACACAAGGCACCGATATCGCCGCCAAGATGACAGCGGCGATGCATAAGTTGAGAAAGTGATTTTCAGGCGGGATGTAGGTTGCGGCCACGCTTATCGATAGTGCCCATGCTTTGGGATTGATCCATTGGAACGCCGCCCCACTTATGAGGCCCATTGGCGGCTTGGGATCTACCTGCATTTGCAAGGGGCCGCTGTTAGCGATTGCCCACGCGAGCCAAAGAATATAGGCCGCTCCGACAACACTCAGCGCGGTATGGAAGCCCGGGATTCTCTCGAACGCCGAGCCCAAGCCTGAGCCAACTATCGCGAGCTGCAAACCAATGCCAAGCGCGATGCCGCAAACAAGCGGCATGGTTCTCAAGACGCCGACTCGCGCACCTGACATGAGCACCATGAGGTTATTGGGGCCGGGTGTTCCAGTCATGACGATGGTAAACATCAGAAACGGCAGGAGGACTCCGAGATCGCTCATCAATACAACTCTTCGCTTTGAAATTGGTGCTGCAATTTTATTGTTCGGCTCGAGAATTGTTGTTGCATAATTTCGGCACTGCTAGATATGGAAGCAACAAATGCTCGAAATTGATCGAATTGATAGAAAGATATTGCGTGAGCTTTCCGATGACGCTCGCCAGACCAACCTGAAACTGGCGGAACGTGTCGGTTTATCGCCTTCGGCGTGCCTCAGACGCGTGCAGGAGTTGGAGCGCAGCGGAGTTATCAAGGGCTACCGGGCGGTGATCGACAAGGCGCTGCTGGGCGCTGGCTTTGTCGTCTATGTGGCCGTTGGGCTTTCCAGCCATACTAAAGAAAGTTTGGGAGCCTTTGAGCGTGCTATCGCCGCCTCTCCCGACGTGGTCGAATTCCACACAGTCACTGGTGCGCTCGAGTATCTGTTGCGCGTAGAAGTTGCAGATATCAAAGCGTACAAGTTGTTCCACACCGAAGTGCTGGGCACCTTGCCCCACGTGTCGTCGATCACAAGCTACATCGTGATGGACACACCCAAGAGTGAGCGGGGCTAGGTCCTGCTAGTGCGAAAAACTCCTGGCTACGATCATTTAAATCGGGTCCAGGACAAGTGCAGAAAAAGGTTTCGCCAGAAGGTACGCCTTCGGCTATGGCTAGTTGCTGCTGTGCGATTTCAGTGGAGCCGCTGCGATCAGCTGTCAGCGCTGCCTGCTACTGGACCAGTTTGCGGCAGAAGCAGTAGACGAACTTCTGCTCGATCCCGCCGGGGGTGTGGTGCGATTCCTTTTCATGGCCGAGCAGCAGAAAGGGTTCGCCGAACTCGGCGTGCAGCTCGCTGGCGCCATAGCGCATGACCGGCAGGCCGCTGCATTTCTCCGGGCCATCCTCGGCGAAGGTGGCCACTATCACCAGCCCGCCGGGCTTGACCGCGTGCAGCACCTGGCGAACATAGGCATGCCTGTCTTCTTCGCTGGTCAGAAAGTGAAAGACTGCTCTGTCGTGCCATACATCGAAGCTGCGCTCGGGTAGCGCGGCTTCGATGACATTCGCCTCCAGCCAACGAACGCTCGCCGCGTTGGAACCGAGTCTGGTCTTGGCCGTGGCCAGCGCCGCGGCAGAAAGGTCGAGTACTGTCAGGTTTCGATAACCGTTGGCCAGAAGATCATCGACCAGTGTCGAGGCACCGCCGCCCACGTCAATGATCGATGCCGTCGAAGGCACGTCCGCATCGCGGATCAGTTTCAGCGACAGCTCGGCGTGTTCCTGAAACCAGCTGACCTCGTCAGCGGCCTTGGTGGAATAGACCTTTTCCCAGTGATCTTTCGGTTGCATGGCGGCATCCCTCGACACGTTTATTGTGATGCTGAGTGCGATGGACGGTAGCATGCAGGCCCAGGCGTGTGCGGCCTTGAAGCCCAAGTCGGGATTCCTGTAACGGAACGCCCATCAGGTGCGCTTGGAACGCAGGTTCTCACCACCGAATGCCCCCATCATCAATACCAGGAAGCAAGGATGTACCTAAAAGGATCTCTATGCGTGTTGGCGCTGGTTTGGCTGGCGACACCACCCGCACAGGCGGCGACTGAACTCAATGGCGACGTTGGCAGGGAGCTGATCGGACAGGATGAAATACCTACCGAGTACCACGGGCTCTGGGGAAGGGAAGGAAACTGCGCAGAGCTTCAGCAGCCGTTCTTCATGAATGCCGTATTCGTTACGAAAAAGAGCATGGCGTTCGATAAACGAACCTGTCCAATAAACACCGCGCTCGCCGAGGGCGATGAGTTTAAGGCCGTGTTCAATTGCATTACGGTTGGTGAGGATACGCTTCAGACGCTGCCCATACGGCTCACGCTGCGCGAGGCCAGGCTTTACGTGAAAGTCGGTGAAGAGCGTGAAGATGGCCCCTACCTCAACTGCAATGCGCCTGGTTTTGGCTCTAACCGCTGAGTAAACCGGCTATCCCTGCCTGACGGGGTCGGCAAATACTGCACTCTCGATCGCCTCTCGCAACGAGGTTGCCAGCTCTTCGAGGCGATAGGGCTTGGCCAATACGTGCACACCTTCGGCAGCCGCGGACTTCTGTGCGGCTTCGGCGTAGCCGCTGGTGAGCAGCACGGGGATGCCGAGGGCGCGGGTGCGGATTTCCCGGGCCAGTTCAACGCCGTTCATGCCGCCCGGCATCATCACGTCGGAGAAGACGATATCTGCCTGACAGCCGTTCTGCAGCGCGCCCAGCGCGTCTGTGGCACTGGCGGCATGGGTGACGCGATAGCCGAGATGTTCGAGCATCTCGCCGACCAGGGCCGCGACTTCTTCATCATCGTCCACCAGCAGTACGGTACCGGCCGAGGCGTCGGAGCTGTCGTCTTCGGCAGGCCGTTCGCCGTCGGGCTGATCGGGCACACGTGCCGAGCGCGGCAGCAGCATGATCACGCTGGTGCCGCGATCGCATTCGCTTTCGATCCACACCGTGCCGCCGGACTGCCGCGCGAAGCCGTAGACCTGTGCCAGCCCGAGCCCTGAGCCTTTGCCGATCTCCTTGGTGGTGAAGAAGGGGTCGAATACGCGGGTGCGAACCTCCTCGGGAATGCCGGTGCCCGAGTCGGTCACCGTGAGGCGGACAAAATCGCCGGTGATGCCCAGCACCGTTTCGCCAGGTGCATTGCTGGCTTCGATCAGGATCGAGCCGCCGTCGGGCATGGCGTCGCGGGCATTCACGGCCAGATTGAGGACGACCAGTTCCAGCTCGCCAGGGTCCACTTCGACCGGCCAGAGATCCGGCTCGAACTGCACCTCCACGTGCACGTCGCCGCTCAGGCTGCGGTCGAGCAGCTCGCGCATGCGGCCGATGCGCAGCACCAGGTCGACCGACTCGGGTTCCAGTGACTGGCGGCGGGAGAAGGCGAGCAGTTGCCGGGTGAGGGCGGTTCCGCGTTGCGCCGCCTGGCGCATGCCGTCCATCAACCGCTCGCGGCGTGCAGGATCGGCGCGGCGGTCGAGCATGTCGAGGCCGCCGGAGATCACCATCAGCAGGTTGTTGAAGTCGTGGGCGATGCCGCCGGTGAGCTGGCCGATGGCTTCGATCTTCTGCGCCTGGCGCAGGGTTTCTTCGATCTGCGCGCGCTCGGCCATCTGTGTGCGCAATTCCTGGTTGGCCTTTTCCAGTTCGCTGGTGCGCTCGACGACCAGCGCTTCGAGTTGATTCGAGGCGCGCTCACGGGCTTCGAGCAATGCCCTGACTTCGTACTGGCGATGCCGCCCGCGCAGGGCGGCTTTCACCGCGCTGGTCAGGGTGATGCTCTGTACCGGGCGTTCCAGCAGGGAAACGTTGCGCAGCGCCGCCACCATGCGCTGACGCCATGCGGCGACTGCCGGCTGTTGATGCTTGCTGGTGAGGACCACGAATGGAAAGTCGGACCACGCCGGTTGCTGATCCACCCAGGTGGCCAGTGCTTGGAGGTCCTGACCGAAGAGGCCTTCTTCGGCGATGAAAACGGCGTCGGCATCGGTTTCTGCGCGACGTAGCACCTCATCGACACTGTGGCAGACAACGGCGTCCATGCCGCTGCGGCTGAGCAGTTCGGCCGAGGCGGGACCGTCCCGGCCGATGGGGGCATAGACGACTACGATGGGGCCTTCTCGTTTAGTGGGCGTCGTCATGCTCGTCTGTCAGTAGCTGAGTCGCATCACCGGTGTATTCCGGTGTGCCCGATAGGATGCCGCTGAAGTGGCTGAGCGGCGGCCCGACCTCGAGGCCGGCGCTACTGAGGCGGTACTCACGGACGGTGTTTTCATGCCGTCCGCTGCGCTTTTTCACCACTGACAACGCCCGGCGAACGACGCCGGCATGCTCGAAGTAGCGCTGCATGATAACCGCATCGCTGAGATAGCTGATATCCACAGGCGTATCCATTGGGCCGACCAGGCCATGTTGGGCGAGCACCATGATGCTGATCACGCCTTTCTGGCCCAGATAACTCAACAGCTCGTGCATCTGCAGAATCAGGAATCGGCCATCAGGCATCGCGTGCAGATAGCCGTTGAGGCTGTCCAGAATCACCAGACCGGCCCCCCGCACCTCTACGCTCTGGCGGACCGCGGCGGTGAACTCGCCGGGCGACAGCTCGGCCGGGTCGACCTGTTGCAGATGCAGCAGCCCCTGTTCGATCCACGGCTCCATGGGCAGCCCCAGCGCCCGCCCGCGCGCCAGCAGCGTGGCGATGTTTTCGTCAAAGACGAAGAAGGCGACCTGCTCGCCGCGTTTGCACGCCGCGACCGCATAGCTCAAGGCCAGCGAGGATTTGCCCACGCCGGCAGCGCCGACCAGCAGCGCATTGGTGCCGCGTTCCAGGCCGCCACCCAGCATCTTGTCCAGTGCCGGATTACCGGACGAGGCCAGCTCACCGGAGAAGGACGAGTGGTGCTCGGCGGCGATGAGCCGGGGATAGATGCGCAGGCCGCCCTTGCGGATGGCGAAGTCGTGGTAGCCGCCGCGAAACTGGATGCCACGCATTTTGATCACTCGCAGACGCCTGCGCTCGGCACCGTAGTCGATTGCCACCTGCTCCAGCATGACCACGCCGTGGGAGATGGAATGCAGTTGCAGGTCGCCCACTTCCGAAGTCTGGTCGTCGAGCAGGATCACTGTGCAGTTGCGGGTGGTGAAGAAATGCTTGAGCGCCAACACCTGCCGGCGGTAGCGCAGAGGGCTTTGCGCCAGCAGGCGCATTTCCGAGAGGCTGTCGAAGATCACGCGACTCGGATTGGTTTCGGTGACCCGATCGAACACCTGCTGCGTGGTTTCACTCAGCTCCATCTCCACGGGGTGCAGCACCGTCAGTTCGAGGTCCGGGTCCAGGCTGGTTTCCGGCGTGACCAGCTCGAATACATCGATACCGTCGAGGGACCAGCCGTGCCGCTTGGCGACCAGCTCCAGTTCGTCCTTGGTTTCCGAGAGGGTTACATAGAGAACGCGCTCGCCCTGGCGGACCCCTTCGAGCAGGAACTGCAGCGCAATGGTGGTCTTGCCCGAGCCCGGGCTACCTTCGTACAGGTACATGCGGTTGGGATCGAGGCCGCCGCCGAGAATGTCATCCAGCCCCTCGCTGCCAGTGGAAATGCGAGAGGGTTCATCGTCTGGTTGGAAGGAAAGATTAGTGAAATCGGTCATTCCGTTCTCCTTAACGCAGGCGCCGCTGCGTGCTTCGTTCCCACTCCTGCATGTCCATATCAGGACGGAGGCGGAGGGGAACAGGCCCGTTTCTCGCCTGGTGGGCAGGTCGGGCTGAATGCCGCTCGAATCGTCGCCTGATGCGCTTCTGATGTGCCGAAAATTGCGCGTTTGGCGGTCGACGTTCGAGGGGCGCAGTCATTTAATCCGACTCGCCAGCCGCCTGCCCGTTCCGCATGAGTGTGCTCGGCACCTCCGCTGCAGCGCGCTCTGCAGGCGGCGCGACCATCTGCTGCGCGGTCCCCCCGGCCGCTTCGCTCGTTGCCCTTGAGCTACTTCGAACCCCTCCGCTGCGCAACAGACTGCAACCATTGAACCTTGGATCATGGGCCGGGCTGCCCCATGATCAGCCTTTGCCTTCGCGGGTCGCCTGCATGTCTCGATTCTCTCGTCCGTCGGCTTCGGCACTGGGTCGCTTTCTGCAACTGGGCGG
>DNMQ01000147.1 GCA_003488145.1 Pseudomonas sp. | reverse complement strand
GCACCGACCAGATCGCCCAGTTGGTCGAGCAGTTGATTGAAGCGCTGGGTGACCGGCCCGCTGACCCGGCTGCGGTAGCTCAGATCGATGCGTTCGGGACGCGCGGTGATGGCGGCGGCAGCGCCGAGCAGCGCTTCGCCTTCGCGGGCCTCGGCGGCGGCACGGATCGCCAGATAGACCAGGATTGCGCTTTCCAGCACCACGTAGAACGCATGCAGGAATACCTCGCCCCAGTTGCCATCGGGCATCAGGAATACGTCGGTGCCCTGTTGTTGCAGGGCGAAAAAGCTCAGGTGGTGCACGGCGATGGTCAGCGCGGCGACCACGATGGGCAGCCAGTCGCGGTAATACACCAGGAACGCCAACAGGGCGAAGATGCCGAAATGCATCTCCAGCATGCCGTGTGCCTGGTTGATATGCAGCGCGGAGAACACCATGAATGCGGCGCCGATCAGGCAGCGCAGCAGGCGTTGACCAGGGATCAGCATGTACAGCGCAGTTACCGCCACGCCGGTCAGCCCGCCGATGACCAGTGCTTGCGCCCAAGTGCCATGGAAAGCCGCCACGCCGAACGAATAGGCGACCAGAAACCAGATCACACCCAGCATGATGCGATCGGCCTTGAGGTAATGCGCTTGTAGCGTGACGCTTTCGCTGTTCATGGATGACTCCGGGTAAAAGTCCGCACTCCTGTTATCGGGCGCCTCATGTCGCGCTTGACCCGTCGTAGAGCGGTTTCCGACGAGCGCCCGGTTTGGCCAGCAGCAGCTGTGCGGTGCCGATGGCGCGCTCGATGAAGCCGCCCTCGCAGTAGCACAGGTAGAACTCCCAGAGCCGGTAGAAATAGTCGTCGTAACCGTGGCGCTCCAGCTCGCCGCGGGCGCGGCGGAAGTTCTCGTGCCACAGGCGCAGGGTGCGCGCGTAGTGTTCGCCGAAGTCCTCCATGTGCAGCAGGTTCATGTCCGAGTCGCTGGTTACGACATTGAGCATGCGCTGCATGGAGGGCAGGGCACCGCCGGGGAAGATGTAGCGCTGGATGAAGTCGACGCTGCGGCGCGCCTGTTCGTAGCGCTGGTCGCGAATGGTGATGGCTTGCAGCAGCATCAGCCCGTCGTCCTTGAGCAGCCGCGAGCACTGTCGGAAGTAAGTCGGCAGGAAGTCGTGGCCGACCGCTTCGATCATTTCGATGGACACCAGCTTGTCGAACTGACCGTCGAGATCGCGGTAGTCCTTGAGCAGGAGGGTGATGCGGTCCTGCAGGCCCTGTTCTTCGATGCGCCGCTGGGTGTAGGCGAACTGTTCGCGAGACAGCGTGGTGGTGGTCACCCGGCAGCCACGGTGGATGGCGGCATAGAGCGCCATGCTTCCCCAGCCGGTACCAATCTCCAGCAGATGGTCCTCGGGCTGCAGGTCGAGCTTTTCGCAGATGCGTTCGAGCTTGTGCAGCTGGGCCTGTTCCAGATCCTGTTCGGGGCTGGTGAACATTGCCGCCGAGTACATCATAGTCGGGTCGAGAAACTGCTCGAAGAGCTCGTTGCCGAGGTCGTAATGGGCGGCGATGTTGCGCTGCGAGCCGCTGCGGGTGTTGCGGTTGAACCAGTGCAACGCCTTGATCACCGGCTGGCCGAACAGCGCCAGGCTGCCGCGCTCGATGTTGTCGAGCACGTCCATGTTGGCGACGAACAGGCGGATCACCGCGGTCAGGTCCGGGCTGTGCCAGTAGCCGTGAATGTAGGCTTCGCCGGCGCCGATCGAGCCGCGCGCGGCGATCAGGCCCCAGGCGGCACTGTCGGTTATATGAATTTCTGCCTTGAGCGGGCTCGCCAGATCGCCGAACTGCTGGCAGACATCGCCGTGTTGCAGTCTCAGCAACCCGTGGCGCAGGTGTTCGAGCTGATTCAGCACGGTACGGCGCAGCAGGCTGCTGGCCAGTCCCATGCCCGCCAGCGGACGGGCTTTGACGGTCAGGCTAGGGCTCTTCATGGCGGGCTCCGGTGGGTTGCGTGACGGCCAGCCCGTACGCCGTGGTAGCGGGCTGATGGGTGAAGATCGGTGTGCGCTTGAGCAGCAGGCGCAGCGCCTGCCAGTAGATGGCGAGCAGGGTCTTGGCGGTCATCCAGGGGAAGCCGAGCAGGTAGCGGTGCACCGCGCCGCAAGTCAGCGCCTGGCGTTGCAGAGCGAGGGTGGCGTCGAACAGCTTCTGCTCGCCCTGCCAATCCTCCATGTGCACGCCGATGCGTCGTCCCGGCGGGTTGAAGCGCATGCGGTATTCCAGCTCGCCGGGCAGGAACGGCGAGACGTGGAAGGTCTTCGCCACCGTGCAGCGCAGGTTGCGATTGCCTGATGCCGGCAGCACGTAGTGATAGCGCTCGCGCCAGGGGGTGTTGCTGACTTCGCAGAGCACCGCGGTCAGCTGTTCCTGTTCGTCGAAGCAATAGAAGAAGCTGACCGGGTTGAAGCACAGCCCCCAGCTGCGCGGCTGGGTCAGCAGGCGCACGGCACCGGTGACCGGCCGCCCGAGGGCTTCGCTGACCCGCTGGCGGACCGCGTCGGCCAGCGCGATGCCCTGGCTGGTGTATTGCGGCAGGTAGTCGCGCTCGCGGAAGGAAAATGCGGCGAAGCGGGCACGCCCAATCAGGGGCGAAAGCCCGAGCACGGCGTCCTGTTCGGCCAGGTCGAGGTACAGCAACCCCATGCGATAGCTGAACGCATGGGCCCGCGGCGCGAAGCGCCGATGCTGCACCCAGCCGCTGTACAGCGCGCTGTGCACGATGGCGCTGCTCACAGCGACTCTCCGAAGGCGGCGGCGACGCGCAACGCGCTGACCACACCGTCCTCGTGGAAGCCATTGCCCCAGTAGGCACCACAAAAGTAGCTGTGCCGGGCGCCGAGGAGTTCGTCGGCACGGGTCTGCGCGACGATGCCGGCCAGGCTGTATTGCGGGTGGGCGTAGGAGAAGCGCGCGAGGATCAGGTCCGGATCGATCGCTTCGCTCTGGTTGAGGCTGACGCAGAAGGTTTCCGGCGACTCGATGCCCTGCAGGATGTTCATGTTGTAGGTCACCGCGGCCTGCTGCGCGCTCGGCCCGCCGAGGCGGTAGTTCCAGCTGGCCCAGGCGCGGCGCCGCTTGGGCAGCAGGCGCGTATCGGTGTGCAGCACCACGTCGTTTGCGGCGTAGCCGATGGCTCCGAGGATCTCTCGTTCGACCCGGCTCGGTTCGGCCAGCAGGCTCAGCGCCTGGTCGCTGTGACAGGCGAAGATCACCTTGTCGAAACGCTCGGCACCGGCTGGGCTCTGGATCGTTACGCCGTGCTCATCGCGCAGCACCTCGAACACNNGGTCGTTCACCGACAGCAGCCCGTGGTTCTTGAAGAAGCGGATGAAGAATTCCACCGGGAATTCCAGCATGTCGGCCAGCGACATCGACCAGATCGCCGCCCCCATCGGCACGATGTAGTGATCGATGAAGCGCTGGCTGTAGCGGCCCAGCTCGAGATAGGTACCCAGGGTGACGTGGGCACCGAGGCGGCCGTGCTTGTAGTCGTCCAGTGCTTCGCGGTTGAAGCGCAGGATGTCGCGAATCATGCGCCAGAAGCGCGGCGAGAACAGGTTGCTGCGCTGGGCGAACAACGTGTTGAGATCGTGGCCGTTGTATTCCAGGTCGCTGAGCGGATCGCTCACCGAAAAGCTCATTTCGGTCGGCTTGTAGCGCACTCCGAGCTTGTCCAGCAACTTGATGAAGTTGGGGTAGGTCCAGTCATTGAAGACGATGAAGCCGGTGTCCACCGCGTAGTCCCGGCCGTGCAGACGGAAGTCCACGGTATGGGTGTGGCCGCCGATCCAGCTGGCCGATTCGAACACCGCGACCTGGTGCTGACGGGACAGCAGATGCGCACAGGTAAGTCCGGCAATACCGCTGCCGATGATGGCGATTTTCATGGTTATCCTTCCTTGAGAGGCGTACGCGCCAGTCGCCGGCCGAGGGCGAATTGCAGGCGTGCGGGCAGCAGTGAGAGCAGGCGCAGCACAGAGATGAACGGCGCCGGAAACGCGATGTGCAGCGGGCGGCGTTCCAGCCGTCGGGCGATCTGCCGTGCGGCTTTGTCCGCCGGCCAGCTCATTGGCATGGGAAAGTCGTTGCGACGGGTCAGCGGTGTATCGACGAACCCCGGGCTGACGAGGGTGACGTCGATGCCTTCGTTGGCCAGATCCAGACGCAGCGATTCGAGCAGGTAGCGCAGCGCCGCCTTGGATGCGCCGTAGGCCCCGGCACGTGGCAGCGGCAGCCAGGTCACCGAGCTGCCGACACCGACCAGATGCGGGCGCACCCCTTGGCGCAGCAGTGGCAGTGCCGCCTCGATGCAGTAGCCGACGGCGAGCACGTTGGCGCCCATCACGCGCTCCAGCAGCGCCGCGTCGAATCGGCCGGCGTGGATGTATTCGCAGGTGCCGGCGTTGAGGATCACGCTGTCCAGCGCGCCCCATTGCGTCTGGATGGCGGCGCCGATGTCGCGCACCTGTTCGCTGTCGGTGAGATCGCCGGGCAACACCAGCACACGCCCCGGGTAGCGCCGGGCAAAGGCCTGCAGCGGCTCGGTGCGGCGTGCCGAAAGCGCCAGGCAGTGCCCGTCGGCGAGCAGCTGGCGCGCCAGCTCCAGGCCGATGCCACTGCTGGCGCCGGTCAGCCAGATACGTCGCGAGAGGTTCACGCGAGCCTCCGCTGCAGCCAGCGAATGGCCGCGCCGAGCAACGGCACATGCTGATAGAGCAGGGCGCCGGCATCGAAGTAGTCGCGGTGACGGACGACCTTGCCGGCGCCGTTCCAGCGCAGCAGCGAGCAGCCTTCGAGGCTGATCAGCCCGCCGCCGTTCAGCCGCGGATGACGGTAGCTCATGATCCAGCGCAGATAGCCCTGGCCGTCGCATACCTCGTCGTGGCTGATGAACTCGAAATGCAGGTGTTCGACGTTGGCGTACAGCTCGCTGAAATAGCGTTCCAGCTCGACTAGCCCGCAGACCTCATGCAGCGGGTCGGTGAAGTGCACGTCGGCGCTGTAGAGGTCGCGCAGGCGGTCGAGATTGGTCGCGTCGAGACGGGCGAACTCGCTGGCGAAACGCTGCAGGAAGCCGCTCATGCTTGCGCGTCCGGCAAGTTGCGAAAGGCATCCAGCGCCCTTGCGCGCGTGGCACTGAGGTCGACGATGGGTGCCGGATATTCCGTTACGCCAAACAGGCTGCGGTGCGCCGACGGGTTATGCACGTCGCGCTTGCTCAGGTGCTGCAGCTCGGGAAGCCAGCGGCGCAGGAACTGCCCGTCCGGGTCGAAGCGCTGCGACTGGCTGATCGGATTGAACAGGCGGAAGTAGGGCACCGAATCCGTGCCGGTGGAGGCGCTCCACTGCCAGCCGCCGTTGTTGGCGGCAAGGTCGCCGTCGATCAGGTGGCGCATGAACCAGCGCTCGCCCTCACGCCAATCGATCAGCAGGTTCTTGCTGAGGAACATGGCGACGATCATGCGTAAACGGTTGTGCATCCAGCCGGTTTCCTGCATCTGTCGCATGGCTGCATCGATGACCGGAAAGCCGGTGCGGCCCTGCTGCCATGCTTCCAGCTCGTATGGCGCGCGCCGCCAGGGCAGTGCCTCGGTTTCCGGGCGGAAGGCGCGGTACATGGACACCCGCGGATAGCCGACCAGAATGTGCTTGTAGAACTCGCGCCAGAGCAGTTCGTTGATCCAGGTGGTGACGCCGGTGCTGCCGCTGTCCAGCTCGCCCTGGTTGTAGCCAAGCGCCGCGTGCAGGCACTGGCGGATGGAAATGACACCGGCGGCGAGGTAAGCCGACAGCTGGCTGGTGCCGGGCTCGGCGGGCAGGTCGCGGCGCTGGTGGTATTCGTTTAGGTCGTCCTCGACGAACGCTGCCAGGCGCCGCTGGGCGAAGGCTTCGCCGGCTGGCCAGAGCGCGCGCAGATAGTCCGTGGGTCGCGGAAAGCCGGTGACCGTCGTGGGTATCGGGTCACTGGTGATACCCAGCGGCACCTGGGCCGCAGGCACCGGCTCGCAGGCTGACAGCGATACGCTCAGGCGGGCGAGGCAGGCCTTGCGGAACTGGCTGAACACTTTGAAGTAGCTGCCCGACTGCGTCCGTACGCTACCCGGAGTGAACAGCAGCTGGTCGAGATAGCCGCGCACGCTGATGCCGGCCGCTTCCAGATGCGTCGTAACTGCCAGATCGCGGCGCTGCTCGTTTACCCCGTACTCGTCGTTGTAATGCAGCCGCTGCACGCCCTGTTCGCGGCAGACCTTCAGCAACACGTCGGGTACCGCCTGCCAGTCATCGACCTCGCGAATCAGCAGCGGGACGTTGAGCGCGCCAAGCCGCGTCGACAGCTCGGTGAGGTTACGCAGCCAGAAGTCGACCTTGCAGGGGGCGTCATCGTGGGCGAGCCATTGCCCCGGAGTGACCAGATACAGCGCCACGGTAGGGCCGCAAGCCATCGCAGCCGCGAGGGCGGTGTTGTCGCTTGTGCGCAGATCGCTGCGCAGCCATAGCAGCTGGGTCATGATGCACTCCCTTCGCTACCGGGCAGCAGGCCGGCGCCATGCAGCTCTTGCAGGGCGCCGAGGGGACCCTCAGCGAGCATCAGCCCGCGATGTCGGTGCAGCTCGGGTGCATGGATATGAACGGCCGGCCCGGCCACACAGAGCGGCGCGACGCTTTGCTCGATCAGACGCGGCAGGTCGCGTTGCAGGCAGTTGCCCGGCAGGCTGTTGCTCGCATAGAGCAACAGGGCGCGCGGCAGGATGCGCTCCATCGCCAGGTTCAGCTCGTTTAGCGGTACCGGCCACTCGACGACTTCGACTGGGCAGTCGGTGCTGGAGACGAGCCAGGCGGTCAACCACAGACCGGGTGCGAAGGACTCGTTATCCAGATTGGCGAGCAACAGCGGACGCCCGACCTGCTGCCGGTTGTTGAAATAGATGCGGGTCGCCAGTTTGCTGCGCAGCCAGGAATGAACCAGCGCCCGCTCCACCGCTGCGCCGTACTGGCCCTGCCAGCGCTGTTCGAGTGCCTCGAGCAGTGGATGCAGCAGGTGCTGGCAGAGCGTGCGCGGCGGATACAGCGCCATGGCCCGGTTGAAGGCATCGTCCAGGCGTCGTTCGCTGAGGCGGTCGATGGCCTGCAGCAGTTCTTCGAGCAGCTCCGACCACTGGTTCTGCCTGGGCAGCTCCGGCGGCGTGGTGGTGTCCAGCAGCGGCTTGATCTGGCTGACCGAAACGCCGCGATTGAGCCAGGTGAGGATGTCGCGGATGCGCTGGATATGTGCTTCTTCGTACAGCCGATGACCCTTGGGCGTGCGCAGCGGGACGATCAGCCCGTAACGGCGCTCCCAGGCACGCAGGGTCACAGCGTTGACGCCGGTGATGCGCGCCACTTCGCGGATCGGCAGCAGGCCGTCGGCCGTCAGCTGCGTCAGGTCCGTTGATTCATTCATGTTCAGATTCCGTTGCGCAGGCTGAGGGTTTCGGGATGCGGCTGCATGTAGGCCTGGCGTGCGACGTAATGATCGGGATGCCGACGGAAGTGGTGCTTGAGCAGGGTCAGCGGCACCACCAGCGGAATGACGCCGGCGCGGTACTGATCGATGAGGTGGCGCATCTCGCGGCGGTCCTCCGCGCCAAGCGCGTCCTTGAGGTAACCGCTCAGATGCAGCAGCACGTTGCAGTGCGTACCGCGGGTGGCCGGCTTCTTCAGCGCCTGCATCAACTGGCTGAAGTACTGCGGTGCGAACTCCTCCAGCGAGTGTTCGGCCAGTTGCGCGACCAGCCGGCCGAGCACCTTGTACTGCAGCGGGTTGCTCGCCATCAGCTGGTACTTGTAGCGCGAGTGGAAATCGACGATGGCCCGGCGGCTGAGGCCGGCCTGACGCAGGCGCTGCCAGTCGGCATGGGCATATACGCGGGTGAGGAAGTTTTCGCGCAGTACGGCATCGTTCAGGCGCCCGTCCTCTTCGACAGGCAGATCCGGACAGGCCTGCATCAGCGCCTGGGCGAACACACCACTACCACCTCCGGGCTGGGTGTGGCCGTTGGCGGCATAGACCTTGACCCGCGCCATGCCGCAGGACGGCGATTTCTGCATAAGGATGTAGCCGTTGATGTCGTGCAACTGCTCGGCGATCTGCCGACCGTAGGCGGCGAGGGCTTCGGTGACATCCAGCTCGGGACGTACGGTGCCGACAGCCTTTGGTGCGTCGGTGTCGCCGACCAGGCGGATCGGCTCGCGAGGTGTGCCAAGGCCGATGGCAACCTCCGGGCACACCGGCACGAACTCGAAGTGCTGCGCCAGGGTCTCGCTGCACAGGCGCGATTCCTTGTGGCCACCGTTGAAACGCACCGGATTACCAAGCAGGCAGGCGCTGATTCCGATCTTGGGCGTGGGGAGCTTGGTGTGCATGATGGCGACCTCGTCTTGTACAAGTTGGGTTTCTGTACAACTTGTGGCCATCATAATCGCGGTGTTGTACAAGTCAATACATGATGTACAAGTAAGTGCATAATCCTGTACAAATGTGTCAACGAATGGCTTTGGATAGTTGTCGCCGCGTACCGAGGGGGTTTTTGGTGGCTGACCGATCTACAGCGCTTGTCGGCCGGCCTGATGTGCGCCAGTGGCTCAGCCGAAGCGGTGGCGTGAAAATACTGTACGGCTCATGTGCCTGTGTATAGGTGTATGCTTTCAAGCAAGTTGTCAAACCCGCGCAATGGCTGCGCGCCGGGAGCTCACCATGAACATCCTGTTGACGGGCGGTACCGGGCTGATAGGTCGCGCGTTGTGTCGGCGCTGGCTGGCGGACGGGCATCGGCTGTGGGTATGGAGCCGCACGCCGCAACGTGTTGCCGCGCTGTGTGGTGCCGAGGTGCAGGGTGTGGGCAGCTTGCAGCAGCTGGATGCCGTGGCGCTGGACGCGGTGGTCAATCTGGCCGGCGCCCCCATCGCCGATCGGCCATGGACCAAGTCGCGCAAGGCGTTGCTATGGAACAGCCGGGTCAAGCTCACCGAACAGCTGGTCGAGTGGCTGGGCCGACGCGAGCAGAAACCGGCGCTGCTGATCTCCGGTTCCGCCGTGGGTTGGTACGGCGACGGCGGTGAGCACCGCCTGACCGAAGCCGATCAGCCGGTCTCCACCGATTTTGCCAGCCAGCTATGCAATGCCTGGGAAGAGCGCGCGATGGAGGCAACAGTGCTGGGAATGCGTGTGGTGCTGGTGCGTACCGGGCTGGTGCTGGCGCGTGACGGCGGCTTTCTCCAGCGGTTGCTGCCGCCATTCAGGCTTGGTTTGGGCGGGCGCATCGGCGATGGTCGGCAATGGATGCCGTGGATTCATATCGAAGACCA
>DNMQ01000361.1 GCA_003488145.1 Pseudomonas sp. | reverse complement strand
CGCCTGCTCAGCCGCCCGCAAGCGGAGATCCGCACCCAGGCCGAACGCATCGCCCCGGCGCTGACCGCCGTGCTCGGTGAAAGCTGGAATGTCGCCGTTGTGGATGCCCTGGGTATGATCGGCAGCGGTGCGCAGCCGGTGGCCCGCCTGCCCAGCGCAGCCCTGTGCATCCGCCCGCAGCAACCCAAGCGCCTGCGCGGCCGCAGCCTGCGCCAGCTGGAAGAAGCCCTGCGCTGCCTACCGATTCCGGTGCTCGGACGCATCGATGACGACGCCCTCTGGCTCGACCTGCGCCAACTGGACGACGAGCCGGCCTTCCTCGAACTGCTGCCACATCTGCAAGAGGAGCTGGCCCGTTGATCGTCGGTACCGCCGGCCATATCGACCATGGCAAGACCGCGCTGCTCCACGCCCTCACCGGGCAACAAGGCGACCGCCGCCGCGAGGAGCGCGAGCGCGGCATCACCATCGATCTCGGCTACCTCTACGCCGACCTCGGCGAAGGCAGCCTCACCGGTTTTATCGACGTGCCGGGCCACGAGCGCTTCGTGCACAACATGCTGGCCGGCGCCAGCGGCATCGACTGCGTGCTGCTGGTGGTCGCCGCTGACGATGGCGTCATGCCGCAGACCCGCGAACACCTGGCCATCGTCGAGCTGCTCGGCATCCGCCGGGCACTGGTGGCGCTGACCAAGATCGACCGCGTCGAGCCGGCGCGCATCGCCGAAGTCAAGCAACAGATCAGAAACCTGCTGGCCGCCGGACCACTGGCCGGAACGCCGATCTTTCCGGTCTCCAGCATTCGCGGCGATGGCATCGACGCCCTGCGCACCGCGCTGATCGACGAAGCCGCACGCACCGCCGCACGCAGTGACAGCGGCCACTTACGCCTGGCCATCGACCGCGCCTTCAGCGTCACTGGCGCCGGCGTGGTGGTTACCGGCACCGCCTTTGCAGGGCGCGTGCGAATCGGCGACGAACTATTGCTCGGCCCCACCGGCAAACGGGTGCGCGTCCGCGGCCTGCACGCGCAGAACCGCGAAGCGGACGAAGCCCATGCCGGCCAGCGCGTGGCGCTGAATCTTGCCGGCGAGCGTTTGGCCGTCGAGCAGATTCATCGCGGCGACTGGCTGCTGCACCCCTTGCTGCATGCACCGACGCAACGCATCGATATCGACTTCCAGCTGCTGCCCGGCGAGGCCCACGAACTCAAGCACTGGACGCCGGTACACGTGCACCTCGGCGCCCAGGACGTCACCGCGCGCGTCGCTCTGCTCGAAGATGCGAGCCTGGCACCGGGCGAACGCGCCTTTGCCCAGTTACTGCTGAATGCACCGAGCCACGCCGTGCATGGCGACCGTATCGTCCTGCGCGATCAGTCCGCCCAGCGCACCCTCGGCGGCGGCCGCGTGCTCGACCCGTACGCACCACCGCGCAATCGCCGCCGCGTCGCGCGACTGGAGCAATTGCGAGCGCTGGACCAGCCAAGCCTGGAGCAGGCATTGCCGCCGCTGCTCGCCAGCGCCGCCAATGGCATCGACCCGCAAAGCCTGGAACGCCAGTTCAACCGCCCGCGCGAAGGCTGGCGGCTGCCGCAAGGCGTACTGGTGGTCGGGACCCGACTGGGCCCACGACTGTTCGATCAGGCCCGCTGGAGCGAACTCGACGCCACCCTGCTCGCCGCCCTGCAGCGTTTTCACGAAGAACAACCCGACGAACTCGGCCCTGACCGCGACCGCCTGCGCCGCTATGCGCTGCCGCAACTGGAACGGCCGGTGTTCATCGCCCTGCTGGAGCAGGCACTGGCCGCCGGCAGCATCGAAACCAGCGGCCCCTGGCTGCACCGCCCCGATCACCGGGTGCGCCTGAGCGATACGGAAGAAGGTTTGAAGGAACGCCTGTGGCCGCTGCTCGAAGCCGGCCAGTTCGACCCGCCCTGGGTCCGCGACCTGGCCCGCGACCTCGGCGTCGATGAAACGCAGATGCGCAACCTGCTCCGCAAGCTCGCCCGCCTCGGCCTGTTGCAACAGGTGGTGAAAGATTTGTTCTACCCCGAGTTCACCATTCGCCAACTCGCGGGGCATGTACTGCAACTGGAAGCGCAAAGCGGCGTGATCCGTGCCGCCGCCTTCCGCGACCGCATCCAGCTCGGCCGCAAACGCAGCATCCAGCTGCTCGAACACTTCGACCGCATCGGCTTCACCCGCCGCTTCGGCAACGAACGCAAAGTCCGCCAGGACAGCGCCTTGGCGATCCAGTAAGGCCTGGGGTAGGCTGGTCGCCGCTTCCTTTTCACTTCTCGACCAAATTAAGGAAGGCAATCGCACCCGGTGGTGCGGCCGGGCTTCAAATCCTGTTTTTGTCTTATTCCTTTATGGGCTATGTTGACATACGTTGGTCAATCGCTGGTCCCTGGCAAATTTTAATGGCCTTTTTTGGGTAGTAGCGGGCTTTTCTTTCGACACTTTTTCGACACTGCCTTAGCCTTATCGTACTTCTGAAACGGAACTACAGAGCAATGATAAAGATTCTCACTTTTTTGCTATTAGTCATTGCGGTCGCTTGGCTTATTTTTTCGCCGGGGTGGGACTCTTTGATTGCGTCTGGGACCTGTCTAATTGCATTTTTAACATCATTAAGAAAAACAGCGACTAAGCGGCCTAGTGCTCAGTCCCAAACCGTATCTGGAGAGGGATTAGGAATCCAGGCAGGTCGTGATGTATCCATAAGCCATCTTAACATTAGCAAGGAAGCGGATAATGCTAAATAAGGATCAGTCACAGGAAGCTTCGAATGGCGCAACTGCGCTTCAGGCAGGGCGAGATATTATCGTAGGCATATCTGCTTCTGAAGCACGCAATATCGCACTGGATGTCGCGAAGGCGACTTTTTATGAGCTTTCAGGCGATGCTAGAAATTTAGCATCAAGCCGGGTCGAAGAGATCACTAATAAAGTTATTGATAAGCTTGAATCCGAGTTCCCTGAAGGCCTTTGGAAAGCAAGAGATCCAGATTTTCAATATGCCTTGCTTACAGTCCAAAAGCAGTATGCACGAAATGGAGATACCGATCTTGGTGATCTCCTTGTCGACTTGCTTGTAGATAGAAGCAAGCAAGAGAAGCGAGACATTCTGCAGATTGTCCTTAATGAGTCTTTAGAAACAGCCCCTAAGCTCACAGACTCTCAGCTATCAAACTTGGCAGTAATATTCTTATTCAAGTATACGGAAAATCACAAAGTCTTAAATTTTTACGAGCTTGGTAATTATTTCGATGCTCATGTAAAACCGTTTGTCTCTTTGCTAACAAAAAGCCAAGCAAGCTTTCAGCATTTGGAGTTTGCGGGCTGCGGCACTATTCAAATGGCCGACATGACCTTAGAGGATGTGCTTTTTCATACCTACGGGGGCCTTTTCATGGCCGGCTTTGATCAATCACAGATAACTACTGTTGACATACCTGAAAGCATGAGAAATGAGCTATTCATGCCGTGCATGAATAATAGCCAGAAAATGCAAGTAAGAATGAATAACCTAGATACGCTGAAGACTATTTTGGCAGAAAAAGATCTTCCCCAAAATATTCAGTCACACATAACCTCTCTTTACGAAGACCACCGGCTATCTAACGAAGACATACAAAAGAAATGCATTGAAGTTAGGCCGTACATGAGCGACATGTTTGACGCATGGAACAACTCAAGCATGAAGGCTTTTACCATGACAAGTGTAGGAATGGCCATTGGTCACGCGAATATAAAACGACACGTAGGACAGTTTGCAGACCTGTCGATCTGGATAAATTAGATTCGGAAACCCCTTTAGCCATCCGACTGGCAGCGGAAACTACCTAATCAAGTAATAACATTAGTCTCCCACGCTTAGTCAGATGGTTACAGCGGGTTGTAATTATTCTCAACAGCGCAGAACGCCTTACGTTTTTCAGTTCGGCAGCGATGCACGAAGTATTCTTTTGCTGCCTTCCGGCAATCTCTATATTCGATTGATCCGCGTCGTTCGTTCTGGCATACGGTGTGATATTGAATCCAGCCGTTCACTGTTTGCCATTCGATTTTGTGTCGAGTTCCTTTCCTGTCTGCGCCCATCCGCGTCCAATGGCCTGTCTGCAGCACTGGCTTGTGCGGCACCCTCTTTGATTGAGTGCTGGCCGCGTACAGCGCCGGTTTCGGGGCGGGCATGGTGTTGATCGCGCCTGTCGGCTGATAGTTTTGATCGTTGAAGGACGTTTGCCGGATAGCAGGTTGCTTCTGTGCGGAGAGCAGCTCGGCAAGTACCATAGCTTTGCGGTCAACGCTAATTTGTCGTTCTTCAAGGGCCGATACCTGCGGGGCCTCTGGCTCAGCTTCGAATACAGGCTTGTCCGCGAATCTGATGCCGCTCTTGATCTGATTGATGTCGATGATGATCTCTTTACCGAACATCAAAGCCAGCATCCAGAAAATCGCAGAGCCCAAACCGAGCAGTGCTAGAAAGCGCCAGGGTCCCGCTTTCTTTCTAGTACGTAGATACTCCGGCATATCATCCCTGCTAGCTTTCATTCCCTTCCCTCCCCTGTCCTTCGGGCGTACCAGCGCCTAGTCACTTCCTTGGTGATCGCTATCCCGCGTCTTGACTGGTCAAGTTTCGGTTGGCCTCGTCGTACTCCGGGCTTCGGTGTCCGTGCTCTGGTTCGATCCTTCCACTGACGAGCCATAGCGCGTACTCGGGGAATGAGTCAGCAAGGATGCCGATCTCCTCCGTCCCGATACGGATCTTCTCGCTGCTGATGTTGCGCCAGCGGTCGTAGTTCTTACCGCCCTTCTCGCTAAGCCGCTTCGGACCAATCACCCGTATCAATCGAAGCGCTCTATCTCGCACAGAATCCATATAGCAACAATTCATGATGCGTAACATTTACGCGGACCATTTTGGGGTGTAACTTTTACGCATGCGTAAATGTTACGCAGATATTAGCGCCG
Source organism: Pseudomonas sp. (assembly GCA_003488145.1). Taxonomy (GTDB): domain Bacteria; phylum Pseudomonadota; class Gammaproteobacteria; order Pseudomonadales; family Pseudomonadaceae; genus Stutzerimonas. The sequence goes on along the minus strand of DNMQ01000361.1, from coordinate 15,706 downwards.
CTAATAAAGCCCAACATAGTGCAACAAAGGCCAAGGACATGGAAGGAAACCTACCGCCGATAGACCTGCTCAACGCGCCCCCGGTCATGCCGTGGCGCCAGTTCGTGGACTGGATTCGCATGGGCGATGAACACGACGTGGTGTGGGGCTGGATTCGCAACGGCTACATCCCGTCGCACAAGGTCGGCAAGTACGTGATGGTCAACGTGGCGCTGCTGGTTAAGCAGCTCATGGAAAAGGAGTGGGACTCATGAGCCGCCTCGCCCCTCAATTCAAGCTGCGCATGCCACCAGCACTCCGCGCCCAGGTCGAGCAAGCCGCCAAGGCCGCACACCGCTCCTTGAACGCCGAAATTCTCGTTCGCCTCGAAACCACCTTCGCCCAGGACAAACCCCAGCAGGAGCAGCCGCTATGAGCGCCCAGAAAGACGACAGCCTCGACCTGTGCAGCATCAAGATCTTTGCCGAAATGAGCGGCGTATCGGTTGAGGAGGCCATCAACTGGGCCGACTCCGGCGCCATCCCGAGCCTGAAGCTGGCCGACTTCCGCATGGTCAATCTGGCCCGCCTGCGGGCCGATCTGGAGAAGGGCAAAACCGAGTTCAAGGGAGGGGACTACGCCCATGTCTAAGCCTGCTCCCGCGTTCGATCCCATCACCGCCATCGGCTACATCGGCCAGACCGTTCTGGTCGAACTGAGCTGGGAGGACGACAACGAAATGCTCTGGCGCTGCTACCACGTGGTTGGCGTGGTGCTGCCGGTGCCGGGCGTCTTCGAAGATGGCTATTTCCTCGTCATGCCGTTTGATATCGGGAACGACATGCCGCAAGAGGTGTACTTCGACAGCATCAACACCATCCGCGCTGTTCGTGATCGTCACGCTCCGGCCAAGGTGCTGGACCGCCTGCCGGTGCCGCAGCTGTTCCAGGGCCAAGCCGAACTCAAGGAAGGAGAGCGCCGCCATGCATAAGCCCTTCGCCGTGGATGCCGCGACCGCGTTTGACTATGTGGGCCAGACGGTACTGATCGAAACCCAATGGGAAGAAGAACCGGCGTCGTTCTGGCAGTGCGTGACCATCGCCGGTGTTGTGCTGCCCGTCAATGGCATGAAAGGCGCGCCGTGCTTTCTGGCCGTCGAACTCAGCTCAGCGACGCAGCAAGCCAGCGAGATCTACTTCCACAACATTCGCACCATCAGGGTGATGCGGCACCGCGACCGGCGTGGTTCCGGCAACGTACTGGACCGCGTCGCCCTTCCTAACTCTGCAAGGTCAAGGGCCGCGCTCCCGGCTCGTCGGGACAGCTTCACCGTCCCGTCGAACGGAAGCACGGGCGCAGCGCACCCTTGACCCTGCACGATCATGAACAGCCTATCGCTGGGAGTGTGGGGTAGCTTCACCACCCCACGCTCCCGAGCCCTCGGCGGCAAGCGCGGGATGACAAGGGCAGCGCCCTTGGTGTTTGGTCTTCCCCGCCGCGCCGACCTCTGCCTCCCGCACATCCTTCTTGAGCTGGCCTGCCTTGTGGCCTGCATCGCCCTGGCCAGTATGCCGCCGCCTGATCGTCCCTACCTCCCGCCCTTCGTCCAGGAACAACCCTGTCTGGACGACCCTACCGACCTGATTCCCGACTTGATTACCGGATGGAAGCTCTCTGGCGCGCGCGCGGCTGCACAGTTCTACGCCGAGCGTAGCGAGCGCGTCGCCTGTGCCGGCGTGCGCGCGCCGCCCCGCTGACGTCCCTGTAACACGTCAGATAGAGCGAGTTGAAACCGTCCGTTATTGGACATTGTTGGAGATTCAAGAATGGGCGTTAAAGACCAAGCGAGACTGGACCACATCACGGGCAACCCGACCAAACGTGGACGGCTGTTCGTTGATCCGGGTACTGCGGCGATCACCGATCTGTCGAAGGTCCGGTTGCTGCGTTGCGGCGTCGATACGGTCCGCCAGTTGTATCGAGGACTGATCCGTCCGGAAATCATGGCGCTGTTTGAGAAACCGGGCGCGATGGTGGAGTTTGCTGGCGAGGTCTGGCACTCGGGACGGGTCGGCCGGGACTCTGGCTACCAGTACAAGCTCCAGAACGCTGACATCGGGTTCATCCTGCTCATCAAGAATTTCAACGCCAAGCTGGAGAACATCGGGCCACACCTGAAAATCGAGGTGTCGCCGCACGCCATCGACGCGCTGTCGCCGGAACGTCTGCAAGAGCGGATGGACTACTACGCCGCCGCCGTGATGACACACCGTGAACGCAACCAGTGCGCCGTCCATCTGGCGTTGGACCTCCAGGGCTGGAAGCCTCCGGTTGATCTGGTAGCTCGTCTGCATTGCCGGGCCAGAACACACCGGGATATCTCGGGCATCAAGGAAATTGAGTGGGCCACCAAGTCCAGCGTCTACGGTCGGGGCGAAACATCCATGTTCGGCTCTGCCAGCGGCGTTCTACAACAAGACCGAACAGGCCCGCGCGACCGATAAGCTCGACTACTGGGAAAGCGTGTGGCGTCGTCGGGACTCCTTCGATCCGGCCGACCCCGAGAACTACGATCCAGGCGCTGACGTGTGGCGCGTCGAGCTGCGCTATCACCATTCGGTCATCCAGCAGTTCGCCAGCGGCTCGATCAGTGCGAAGACCGGTGAGGCCATCGACACGGATTCGTTCGCGGCCTTCTCGGCTCATTTGGACGGCCTGTGGCGCTATGGCCTGAGCCAGTTCAAGCTGATCGCCCGCCCCGGCTATTACGAGCCGATCTGGACGTTGATGCGCGATGACGCAAGGGTCGATCTGCCGGTCGATTCCCTGATCGATGAGACGGAATACAAGCGCTACTACAAGACCTCTCGAGGCTTCTCCGGCAAGAACGTGGAGCTATTCCTGGGAAACTTCGTAAGCCTGCTGGCACGGGAGCGAGTGGGCGCTAAGACCGCATTTGATCGACTGAAGCAATGGGAATGCTGGCCAGTGATCCGCGACCACTACGCCGCCAAGGATATGAGCGAGCGCGACCTGTACAAGCACATCAAGAACCTGTTGCAGGAGCGACACGTGCGATGGGGGGGTGCCGTCTGATGGCGATACAGGCACTTCCTGACGGTCGCTGGCGGGTCGATGTTGAGCCGATCAAGGGTAAGCGATTCCGCAAGACCTTCAAGACCAAAGGCGAGGCCCAGCGGTTCGAGGCTACCTGTCGATCCAAGCTGATCGAGAGCCCGCAATGGTCACCGAAACCAAAGGATCGCCGCCGTCTCTCCCAACTGGTGGACTGCTGGGGGCGTCTACATGGTGGTTCGCTGGCCGACTACGAAGGTCGCCGCGTCATCATGGATCGCATGGTCGAACGCTTGAAAGACCCTGTGGCCATAGCCTTCACTGCTACCGACTTCGCGGAGTATCGCGCCAAGCGTCTCTCGTCCGGCATCAGCCCGAAAACGATGAACAACGAGCTGTCCTATCTGCGGGCCATGTTCAACGAGCTGCGGCGACTCGGTGAAATCGACTTCCCGAATCCACTGACACCACTGCGCGCGATCCGGCTGCAAGAGCGGGAATTGTCGTATCTCGATAAGCATCAGATCGACCGGCTGTTCCAGACACTCCGCAGCATGGTTCACCCACACGTGGAGCTGATCGCCACGATCTGTCTGGTGACGGGTTGCCGATGGGGTGAAGCGCAAGGGCTCACGATCAGCCGGGTGGGCGATGGCATGCTCCAGTTCGTGAACACGAAGTCGAAGCGTCGTCGTGTGGTGCCGATCGATCGGAAGCTGGCAGATCGGATACGCCAGCACCTTCGGGAACACGGTGCGTTCACTAACTGCCGGGATCGGTTCGATGAAGCTGTGGTGCGTGCAGGGCTGGGTCTACCTGCCGGACAAAAGTCGCATGTGTTGCGGCACACCTTCGCCTCACACTTCATCGCGAACGGTGGCAATATCCTGACCTTGCAGAAGATTCTCGGTCACTCGTCCCTGGCGATGACAATGCGGTATGCGCACCTTGCGCCCGATCATCTGCAAGACGTGTTAGCGTTTGGTCCTGCTAGGGATTTTCGACACTTCTTCGACACTCCCGCCTCTGAGCAGCAGTCGGGGCAGGAAAATCCTTTGTAAATCAATAAGGAAGGCAATCGCACCCGGTGGTGCGGCCGGGCTTCAAACCCGGTTGGGGGCGGCAGCCGTTCCCGGGTGAGTTCGACTCTCACTGCCTTCCGCCATCTACCCCCTCTACCCCTCGCAATAACCCTGCGACAGCCCGCCTCACTTCGCAATATCAAAAAGCCATCGCGCTCTAGCGCGAAGCGCGTCACAATCGCGGCTTTTCTTTCCAGGGATAGGAGAGGTGTCGTGGGTAACCCGCCAGATGAGCGCCGTGCATTACACGCGCTGCGTGACCATATCGATTGCCTGCTGGCTGAAGGTGCATCCCTCGTCGGGCGCGACCCGGTGCAGCTTAGCTTTCAGGGCCGGACGCTGACAGTGCAGCACGGCATGCTGGTCAACGAGAGCGGCCATCAGGATCTGATCGAGACGCTGGCCGAGCTGGAGTGGACGAACAAGCGCACGCGCAATATGGCGATCGATATCTGCATCCGCCAGCTGGACCACGCGATCAAGGCGAGCTGCGTGAAGGTGCTGGACCTGTCGACACCGGACAAGCCCTGAGCGCCTATCCCGCGGCATTTGCCAGAATTGCGCCCTGGCATAGCGTCGGGGCGGCGGGCTGAAAGCCTCCGCTCCTAACCCACCTCAAGCGCCCACTATTTCCACTGCAACGCCTGCACATGGGCGTTGGCAGGATCGAAGTTGTCCAGCCGCATGCGTTCGGCGATGGCGGCTTCGGCGGCTTCGCCCAGTGGGAATTGGTCGCGCACGGTGACCCAGTCCGCGGGTTGCAGGCGGACCATCCAGCCCTCCCCATAACAATCCTGATTGATCAACGCCGGACGCTTGAGCAGTGCTTCGTTCACCGCCAGCAGTTCACCGCTCACCGGGCTCCGCGCCGACGAGGCGGCCTTAGCGAACTCGACCACGCCAAAGCTGCGCTCGCGCTCGATACGTGCGCCGACGCGCTTGGGGGTGAAGGCGAAGATCTGGCCGTACAGCGCGCAGCCGTAGGCGGTCAGGCCGATGGTCAGGCTGCCGTCGGCCTCCTCGCGCAGCCACAGGCTGTGCTCTGGGGCGTAGCGCAGCGATTCGGGGAATTCCAGGCCGTGCACATTCATAGGGTCAGCACCCGTTCGTATTCGAGGATCATCTGCGCCAGTTCGCCGCCGCTGGAGATTTCATCCAGCTCGGCGATCAGCGTGGCGGGGTCGAGCTGAACCCCGGGCTGGCGACACATCAGCAAGCGCGCGCCAGCCTGCTTGGCGTTGCGGATGAAGTGCAACAGCGGCTCGCCACCTTCCACCGCGCGCAGCGATTCGGCCACCTCGCGGCGCGCCAACTGCGTGCCTTCACCGGTGAGGTAGAGGGTTACCTCGGCATCCATGCAGGCCAGCAGCGTGGCGATATGAAAAGGCGCGGCGCAGCGCGCCGGGGTACTGGGGCCGCTGGCGACCAGAATCAGTACGCGTTGTGAATCGTGGTGTTCCATAAGCCCTCATGCGGTAGCCCGGCGAGTTAAGCCGTCAAATGCACGTTCGCCGCCGTTCGAACCATAGCGCGAAACTATCATCACCATAGCCTACCGGTTGCCGTTTGATGGTCTAGGATTTTCTTCGTGCACTGAACTGAAAAGGAGATCGAGCATGTTGGCAACCTTGCTACCGGCCCTTAAAGAACTCGCCCTGCCGTTGAAGCTGCAGCTATGGGATGGCAACGAGATCGAGATCGGCCCTACTCCCTGCGTCACGCTGGTGATCAAGGACCCCAGCCTTGTTACCCGGCTGAGGCAGCCGAGCCTGGACGTACTCGGCGCGGCCTACGTCGAGGGGCAGATCGACCTGCTTGGGCCAGTGGGTGAGGTCATTCGGATCGGCGATGTGATCACAAGGGCACTGGGCCAGGACGATTTTCCGCTGCCTTCGCGCGAGGCGCATGACAAGGCGACCGACGCCGAAGCCATTTCCTATCACTACGACCTGTCCAACGATTTCTATCGGCTCTGGCTGGACAGGGACATGGTCTATTCCTGCGCCTATTTCGAAACCGGCAGCGAGGATCTGGAACAGGCCCAGCAGGCCAAGCTGCGCCACCTATGCCGCAAATTGCGGCTCAAGCCTGGCGAGCGCCTGCTGGATGTCGGCTGCGGCTGGGGCGGCCTGGCTCGCTATGCCGCACGCGAGTTCGGCGCGAAGGTGTTCGGCATCACCTTGAGTCGCGAGCAGCTCGAACTGGCTCGCGAACGGGTGGTCGAGGAAGGCCTAGCAAAGCAGATCAATCTGGAGCTTATGGACTATCGCGATCTGCCGCAGGATGGCCGCTTCGACAAGGTCGTCAGCGTCGGCATGTTCGAGCATGTCGGCCACGCCAACCTGCCGCTGTACTGCCAGCGCCTGTTCGACGCCGTGCGCCCCGGCGGGCTGGTGATGAACCATGGCATCACCGCCCGACACATCGACGGTCGCCCGGTCGGACATGGCGCCGGCGAGTTCATCAACCGCTACGTATTCCCCCACGGCGAGCTGCCGCACCTGGTGAACATCAGCAGCTGCATCAGCGATGCCGGGCTGGAAATCGTCGACGTGGAAAGCCTGCGCCTGCACTACGCGCGTACGCTGGAATTCTGGAGTGAGCGGCTGGAAGAGCAGCTGGAGCAGGCAAAACGGATGGTTCCCGAGCGCGCGTTGCGCATCTGGCGCCTCTATCTGGCCGGTTGCGCCTACGGCTTCCGCCACAACTGGATCAACCTGCACCAGATCCTCGCCAGCAAGCCGCTGGCGGATGGCTCACACGAACTGCCCTGGAGCCGGGCGGACCTTTACAGCTGACGGCTGCCGCGCCCGAGACGGGCGCGCAGCGGATGGTGATCAGCGCAGCAACAGCAGCGGCGTGGAAGTGGTGCGGATCATGTTGGTGGTGGTGCTGCCGACGAAGAACTGGCGAATGCGCGAATGGCCGTAGGCGCCCATCACCAGCAGATCGATGCCGTGCTCGGCCTGATAGGCATGCAGGGTCGGCTCGACTTCACCGGCGCGGATGGCGATTTCCACGTTGAAACCAGCGGCGGTCAGCACGCCGCGGGCATTTTCCAGCTGGGCCTGATTGTCGGCGGTGTCGGCCGCGACCATTACCAGATGAATCGGCATGCCCTTGAACAGCGGGCTGCCGGCGAGCATTTCCACGCCCTTGCGGCTGGTGGCGCTGCCATCGAAGGCGAGCATCACGCTCTGCGGTGCGCTGAAATCGCCGGGCGCGACCAGGATCGGCCGCTGCATGGTGCGGATGACGTTTTCCAGCTGGCTGCCGATGTGCTGGATGGCATCGCCGCTGTCCTCGCCCTGACGGCCAATGACCAGCAGGCGCGTTTCGTCCTGCAGATCACGCAGGGACTCGACCAGATCACCGTGGCGCTGCCGACACTCGGGTTGGGCGACGCCGGCGGAGATCGCCCGCTGACGTGCCGAATCGAGCATCATGCGGCCCTCCTCCAGCGCCAGCTTGGCGCGTTTCTCGTCCAGCGTGGCCAGCTCCTGCAGGAGGAATTCGCGGCTGCCGAGGCCGATGATGCCGCTCAGATCGCCCGACACCGGATACTGCTGGCGGTCGAGCACGTGGAGCAGCGTCAGGGGCGCATCCAGGCGCTTGCTGGCCCAGGCCGAACAGTCGCAAACCGCCGCGGCCTGAGGTGATCCGTCGATACAAGCCATTACGTGGGTCATTGTCGTTCTCCTGATCAGTGGCTCATGAGCTTGTCGATGGCCTCGGGTTTGTCATGCACACCGAAGCGGTCAACGATGGTCGCGCTGGCTTCGTTCAGACCCAGCACCTCGACCTCGGTGCCTTCGCGGCGGAACTTGATGACCACCTTGTCCAGCGCCGCCACGGCGGTAATGTCCCAGAAATGTGCGCGGGACAGGTCGATGGTGACCTTGCCAAGCGCTTCCTTGAAATCGAACGCTCCGGTGAATTTATCCGACGAGCTGAAGAATACCTGCCCGACCACCCTGTAGGTGCGCTGATTGCCGACGGCATCCAGCTCCGAACCGATGTGCAGGTAGTGGCCGACCTTGTTGGCAAAGAACATCGCCGCCAGCAGCACACCCGCCAGAACACCGTAGGCCAGGTTGTGGGTGAAGACCACCACCACCACGGTGACGACCATGACGATGTTGGTGGAAAGCGGGTAGCGCTTGAGGTTGCGCAGCGAATCCCAACTGAAGGTGCCGATCGACACCATGATCATCACCGCCACCAGCGCGGCCATGGGGATCTGCCCGACCCAGTCACTCAAGAACACCACCATCAGCAACAGCACCACGCCGGCGACCAGCGTCGACAGGCGCGTGCGGCCACCGGATTTCACGTTGATCACCGATTGGCCGATCATCGCGCAGCCGGCCATGCCACCGAACAGGCCGGAGACGATGTTGGAAACGCCCTGCCCTTTGCATTCGCGGTTCTTGTCGCTGCCAGTGTCGGTGAGGTCGTCGACGATGGTCGCGGTCATCAGCGATTCCAGCAGGCCAACCACGGCCAGCGCGGCGGAATACGGGAAGATGATCGCCAGGGTTTCGAAGGTCAGCGGCACTTCCGGCCAGAGGAAGACCGGCAGGGTGTCGGGCAGGTCACCCATGTCGGCGACGGTGCGGATATCCAGGCCCAGGTACATGGCCACGGCGGTCAGGCTGAGAATGCACACCAGTGGCGACGGGATGACCTTGCCGAGCTTCGGCACATAGGGGAACAGGTAGATGATGCCGAGGCCCGCGGCGGTCATGGCGTAGACGTGCCAGGTGACGTTCGTCAGTTCCGGCAGCTGGGCCATGAAGATCAGGATCGCCAGCGCGTTGACGAAGCCGGTGACCACCGAACGCGAGACGAAGCGCATCAGCGAACCCAGGCGCAGGTAGCCGGCGCCGATCTGCAACAGGCCGCAGAGCAGCGTCGCCGCCAGCAGGTACTGCAGGCCGTGCTCGCGCACCAGCGTCACCATCAGCAGCGCCATGGCGCCGGTGGCGGCAGAGATCATACCCGGGCGGCCGCCGACGAAGGCGATCACCACGGCGATACAGAAGGAGGCGTAGAGGCCGACCCGCGGATCGACCCCGGCGATGATGGAGAAGGCGATGGCTTCGGGAATCAGCGCCAGCGCGACGACGAGGCCGGACAGCACATCGCCACGGACGTTGGAGAACCAGTTTTGTTTGATCGTTTGCAGCATCGGACTATCCAGAGCAAAAGCACCACCATGCAGACCACGGGCGGCCAGCAGCGATACAAGACGAGATTTTTGGTGTGATTGATTCGGCTGTCAGTCGACGAAACGCACGGACAGCAGCGCACGACCACCCCATGACAGGCAGTCGCAAAGTGACGCGAGGGGGCGCAGCGCTATGGCGGACTAGGCAGCCAGGTCATGGGCATTACGAGCTCTTCTCTGAGCGACTCGCCGGGCGAATCGCATTCGGGGGCGACATTCTAGTCGCATCGCCCCCCGTTTACGACCGCCAATCTAGGTCCAGAGCGCATCCAGATTGCTGAAGCCCCAGGCGGCGGGGTCTTCGCGGCCGACGATGCGGTCGCTGCATTGCGGGCTGGAGAGGTCCAGCTCCACCGGCACGATCGTCGCGCGGGCGCGGGTGGAATAGAACAGCTTCAGGCGCGGCCCCGTCAGCTGCTGCGCGTTGTGTTCGATGACCACGCCGAGCCGCCCGGACTGCAGCCGTACCAACGAGCCCAACGGGTAGATGCCCACCGTGCGCACGAAGGCATGCAGGATCTGGGTATCGAAGTGCCCCTGCCACTGCGCCATGCGCGCCAGCGAGCCCGAGGCATCCCAGGCGGTTTTATACGGGCGATCCGAGGTGATGGCGTCATACACGTCGCAGATCGCGCCCATGCGCGCCAGCCGGCTGATCTGCTCGCCGGCCAGCCGGTGCGGATAGCCGGTGCCGTCCATCTTCTCGTGATGATGCAGGCAGACGTCCAGCACTGCGTCGGAGATGGCCGTTCCCGCGCCGAGCAGGATCGCGTGGCCACGCTCGGGGTGGCTGCGCATGACGGCGTATTCGTCGTCGCTGAGCTTGCCCGGCTTGTTCAGCACATCCAGCGGCATGGCCATCTTGCCGATGTCGTGCAGCAGCCCGGCAAAGCCGGCTTCCTGGACTTCCTGTTCGCTCAGGCCCAGCTGCCGGCCCAGCGCGACCATCAGCGCGCAGACCGCCACCGAATGCATGTAGGTGTACTCATCCTTGGTCTTCAGCCGCGCCAGGCTGAGCAATGCCGAGCCGTTGCGCGCCAGGGATGCGGAAATCTGCTCGACCAGTGGCAGGCACTGCTGCGGGTCGACCGCCTTGCCCAGGCGCGCCTCGTTGAACAGCGAGGTCACCTGCTGCTTGGAACGCTTGAGCAACTGCGCGGCGCGCTGCATTTCTTCCCGGACGCTGCATTGCTGGGCCGGTGTTGTAGTCGGTCGAGGCGCAATCGGCATGGCGTCGGAGACAGCCTGTGGGGCCTCGGCAGCCGGCGGCGTTGCCGTTTCGACATCGACGCCCTTGCCGGTATCGATCCACAGCGCCTTGACGCCGCTACTGCGCAGCGCCTGCAGGTCGGCGGGGTCTGTGAGCAAGAATTTGCTGCGCCAGAAGGAATGATCGAACCAGCTGCCGTCCAGCCCATGGACGTACATGCCGAAGCGGAGTTGGCTGACAAGGATTTTTCTGAGCAAGGCGGACCTCGACTGGAGCGGCGGGCCGTTCCGTACTAGCGATCCCTGCTGAGCTGATGGTAACTCCCCGCAGTATAGCGATGATGGCACTATGCCTCTATTGGGGTAGATCAAGACTTTGGTGCTATGCCAAGGCTCGCCAATGCGCCACCGCTGCCGACTATCGCTTACCATCGTCGGGTCCTGTCGCGAGCGCCGTCATGCCAGCACTGTCCAACCGCCTGCGGGTAACCCTGATCGTTGCGCTGATCCTTATCGGCCTGCTGCTGAGCATGCACTGGGCCGGGCGCCTGGCCGAGCAGCGCGCCTGGGCCGAGCGTGCCCAGGAAGCGCAGGGGCAGCTGGAACTCTATGCCCAGGCGATCCACACCCAGGTCGAACGCTTCCGCTCGGTGCCGGCCCTACTGGCGCTAGACAGCGACATCCAGGCGCTGCTCGCCGAACCGGGCAACCGCGCGCTGCGCCGCCAGCTCAACCAGCGCCTGGAACAGCAGAACCACGCAGCCGGCTCCTCGGTGCTGTACCTGCTCGACCGCGACGGCGAGACCATCGCCGCCAGCAACTGGCGCGACTGGAGCAGCTTCGTCGGCAACAACTACGCCTTCCGCCCGTATTTCCGCGATGCGGTGAGCAACAACAGCGGCCGCTATTTCGCCGTCGGCGTCACCACCGGCATTCCCGGCTACTTCCTCTCCAGCTCTGTGAAAAATGCCGACGGCGAGGTGCTCGGCGTGCTGGTAGTCAAGCTCGAGCTGGAAGAGATGCAGCGCGACTGGGTCGGCCAGCCGGGCATCCTGCTGATCGCCGACTCGCTCGATATCGTCATCCTCACCAACCGCCCCGCCTGGCGCTTCCGCTATCTGCGCCCGCTCAGCGACGAGGTGCGCAGCCGCCTGATCGACGCCCGGCGCTATGCCGAACAGACGCTGCAGCCGCTGCCGAGCAGCCGCGTGCAGCAACTCGCCGAGGGCAGCGAGCGACGCCTGGTGGATGGCCCGGACGGCCGCCGAGAATACCTCTGGCAACGCCTGGCGCTGCCGGAAGACGACTGGACCCTGCACCTGCTGCACGACCCACAGATGGTGGTCGCCAGCGTGCGCAGCTATCGCCTGGCCGCGGCGGGCGTGTGGATGACCCTGGCCTTTCTGCTGCTCTACCTGGCGCAACGCGGCAAGACCCGCCGCGTCGAACAGCGCAGCCGCAGCGAGCTGGAGCGCCTGGTGCACGAGCGCACCCGTGAGCTACACACCGCCCAGGACGAACTGGTGCATGCGGCGCGCATGGCCGCCCTCGGGCAGATGTCCGCCGCCCTCGCCCACGAGATCAACCAGCCGCTCACCGCATTGCGCATGCAGCTCGCCAGCCTGCGCCTGCTGCTCGACAGCGGCCGCGACGGCGAGGTGCGCGAAGGCCTCGGGCATGTCGAGGGCCTGCTCGAACGCATGGCGGCGCTGACCGGCCACCTGAAGACCTTCGCCCGAAAGAGTCCGGCCGGGCTGCGCCAGCGTCTGAGCCTGGCCGAGGTGCTGGAGCAGGCCCTGCAGCTGCTCTCGCCGCGCATTCGCAGCGAGCAGGTCGAGGTATTCCGCCAGGTACCGGCCGAGGCTGCGGTCAGCGGCGACGCCATCCGCCTCGAGCAGGTGCTGATCAATCTGCTGCACAACGCGCTGGATGCCATGGCCGAGCGCCCGCAGCGACGCCTGCGCATCCTCTGTCAGCTCAACGGTGACCGCTGGCAGCTCAGCGTGGGCGACAACGGCGGCGGTATTGCCAGCGAACATCTGGATCAGGTGTTCGAGCCCTTCTTCACCACCAAGCCGGTCGGCCAGGGCCTCGGTCTCGGGCTGGCGGTGTCCTACGGCATCGTCCGTGAGATGGGCGGCACGCTGGAAGTCAGCAACGACAAGCACGGCGCGGTGTTCACTCTGACGCTGCCGGCTGCCGAGGAGCGCGCCGCCGAGTAAACTGCCGCGACGCGACCGCGAGGAGCAGGCAATGAGCGGGCAGGTAATCTTCATCGACGACGAGGCGGCGATCCGCCAGGCCGTGCAGCAGTGGCTGGAGCTGTCCGGCTTCCAGGTGCGCACCTTCTCACGCGCGCGCGAGGCGCTGGCGGCGCTGGATCGCGACTTTCCCGGGGTGCTGATCAGCGACGTGCGCATGCCCGATCTCGACGGCCTCGGCCTGCTCGAACAGCTGGTGGCGCTGGATGCCGACCTGCCCGTGATCATGGTCACCGGGCACGGCGACGTGCCCATGGCGGTGCAGGCGCTGCGCCAGGGCGCCTACGACTTCATCGAAAAACCCTTCACCCCGGAACGCCTGCTCGACAGCGTGCGCCGTGCCATGGACAAGCGTCGGCTGGTCTGCGAGAACCGCCAGCTGCGCGAGCAGTTCGCCCGCAAGGGGCGTATCGAATCGCAGCTGCTCGGCGTAGCACGGGCGATGGTCAACCTGCGCCGGCAGGTGCTGGAGCTGGCCGGTACCGACGTCAACGTGCTGATCCGTGGCGAGACCGGCAGCGGCAAGGAACAGGTCGCACGCTGCCTGCATGACTTCAGCCCGCGCGCCGGCGGGCCGTTCGTGGCGCTGAACTGCGCGGCGATCCCGGAAACCATCTTCGAAAGCGAGCTATTCGGCCACGAGAGCGGCGCCTTCACCGGCGCCCAGGGCAAACGCATCGGCCGCATCGAACACGCCGCCGGCGGCACGTTGTTTCTCGACGAGATTGAAAGCATGCCGCTCGCCCAGCAGGTCAAGCTGCTGCGCGTGCTGCAGGAAAAGACCCTGGAACGCCTGGGATCGAACCGCAGCATCGAGGTCGACCTGCGGGTGATCAGCGCGGCCAAGCCGGACCTGCTGGAAGAGGTGCGCGGCGGCCGCTTCCGCGAGGACCTGCTGTACCGGCTGAACGTCGCCGAGCTGCACATCCCGCCATTGCGCGAGCGTCGCGAGGACATTCCGCTGCTGTTCGAACACTTCGCCAGCCAGGCCGCCCAGCGCCACGGCCGCGCCGCACCACCGATGACGCCCGGCGAGCTGACGCAACTACTCGCCCATGACTGGCCGGGCAACGTGCGCGAGCTGATCAACGCCGCCGAACGCCACGCCCTCGGCCTCAGCGCCCCAGCCCCGGCGAGCAGCGGTGGCCAGTCGCTGGCCGAACAGATGGAGGCCTTCGAGGCGCAATGCCTGCACAACGCCCTGCAGCAATGCAAAGGCAACATCACCGAGGTCATGACCCAGCTGCAGCTGCCGCGCCGCACCCTCAACGAGAAGATGCAGCGCCACGGCCTGAGCCGCAGCGACTATTTGCCGGCGGGCAGCACGGATAGCTGAGCAGTTAGCCGAGCTGCAGAACTTCCGGCAGAGGTCCCCGCGCAACGTCGAACGCCGCACCGCAGCTGACCCGCAGGCTTTGTCGCCAGGCCATTCAAGGCTTAGCGGCATTGAACATCAGCATCCAGCTCGCACCCCGAACAAACCTCAGGGCAACCTTGGCCGCGAAGCTTTTGTGCCGCCGCCCGGCGGGCTAGAGCATGGGATCAGCGCACCGGTCGCCTTTCGCGGTCGAGACCGCTCCCACAAAAGGTTTCTGGGTACGGTCAGTCGCCCAACTCATCCAGCTGCCGCTGCAGGAAACGCCTTTCGGGCTCCAGCTGCACCAGGCGCAGCGCGCTGCGATAGGCCTCGCGAGCCTCGTCGATACGCGCCAGCCGGCGCAACAAATCGGCGCGGGTGGCGTGGCTGAGGTGGTAGTCCTGCAGATCGCCGCGCCCGAGGAGTTCATCCACCAACAGCAGGCCGGCCTCGGGCCCGTCGCGCATGGCCACGGCCACCGCGCGGTTCAGTTCCACCACCGGCGACGGGCTCAACTGCAGCAGCACATCGTAGAGCCGCACGATCTGCGGCCAGTCGGTCTGCGCGGCGCTCGGCGCCTCGGCATGCACCGCGACGATGGCGGCCTGCAACGAATAGGGGCCGAACGCGCGACTGGTCAACGCCAGCTGCACCAGCTGCGATCCTTCGGCAATCTGCTGGCGGCTCCACAGGCTGCGGTCCTGCTCATCCAGCCGCACCAGCTCACCGGTAGCATCGGTACGCGCAGCCCGGCGGGCATCGTGCAGCAGCATCAGCGCCAGCAGCCCCATCACCTCGGCGTTGGGCAGCAGTTCGAGGAGCAGTCGGCCCAGGCGAATCGCCTCGGCACAGAGGTCGGCGCGGGTCAGCTCGGCGCCGGCCGATGCGGTGTAGCCTTCGTTGAACACCAGATAGACCACCCGCAGCACGCTCTCCAGCCGCGCCGGCAGCTCGTCACGCTCGGGCACCCGATACGGCAACCGGGCGTCACGGATCTTCGCCTTGGCGCGCACGATGCGCTGGGCAATGGTGGCCGGTGGAGCGAGAAAGGCGCGGGCGATCTCCTCGGTGGTTAGGTCGCAGACTTCACGCAGGGTCAGCGCCACGCGGCCATCGGCCGGCAGGGCCGGGTGGCAGCAGGTGAAGATCAGCCGCAGACGGTCGTCTTCCATCTCATCGACCTCCACTGCCTGCGCCGCGTCTTCCAGTTGTTCGGCCAGCAGCCGCAGCGAGGCATCGAAGCGCGCACGGCGGCGCAGGGCATCGATGGCCTTGAAGCGGCCGGCGGAAACCAGCCAGGCACGCGGGTTGTCCGGCATCCCATCGCGCGGCCACTGCTGCAGGGCCGCGGCAAAGGCGTCATGCAAGGCCTCTTCGGCGCGATCGAAGTCGCCCAGCAGACGGATCAGCGTGGCCAACACGCGCCGCGACTCGCTGCGATAGACCGCCTCGACCCGCGCCGCCGTGAAATGTCCGGTCAGCGGCATGCTCAGCGCTGCGGCAGCTGGCGCAA
>DNMQ01000009.1 GCA_003488145.1 Pseudomonas sp. | reverse complement strand
ACGTGTTCATCTACGGCAAGTTCGGCGTGCCGGCGATGGGCGGCGTCGGTTGCGGCGTTTCCACGGCATTGGTGATGCTGTTCATGTTGGTGGCGATGAGCGTCTGGGTTAAGCGCGCACAGGCCTATCAGGCCAGTCAGCTGTTTTCCCACTTCGAATGGCCACGCTGGCCGATGCTGCGTCATCTGCTTTCGGTCGGCGTACCAATCGGGGTCGCGGTGTTTGCCGAGGCCAGCATCTTCTCGGTGATCGCCCTGCTGATCGGCGCCCTCGGGGCAACGGTCGTCGCCGGTCACCAGATCGCACTGAACTTCACGTCGCTGATCTTCATGATTCCACTGTCGCTGGGAATGGCGGTGACCGTGCGCATTGGTCAGGAGCTGGGCCGCAACGTTCCACGCGACGCTCGCTTTGTCGCCGGCGTCGGGATCGGCGCCGCTCTGGTATATGCCTGCTTTTCCGCCAGCGCCATGCTGTTGTTCAGCGAGCAGATCGCGCGGATCTATACCCCGGATCCGGCCGTGGTCACCGTCGCTGCCAGCCTGTTTCTCTACGCCGCGCTGTTCCAGTTCTCNNCACCCGCATGACGATGGTCTACACCCTCTTCGCCTATTGGGGGATCGGTTTGCCGTTGGGCTATCTGCTCGGCCTGACCGACCACCTCGGCGCCGCCAGTGGGCCTGCCGGTCTATGGCAAGGCCTGATCGCCGGCCTGAGCTGCGCAGCTCTGTTGCTCAGCGTGCGCCTGGCCCGCAGCGCCCGACGCGAGATTCGTCGGCACACTGCGCTTCGCAGGGCGGCCGTCTGACAAAGGTCGGGATGGGGCGGCGCGGATCATAGGCTGCGTTCGATTCGGCCGTCGGAGCGCGCCAGGTAACCCGTGCCACACTCCCAAAGCAGCGCAGCGCGGTCCTCGGTACCAAGTGCGTCGAGTCCACCACGCAGCGCATAGGCGGTGAAGCCGAGCTGCGTCAGTAGGAACACCGCGTTGGCGCTGCGCTTGCCGCTTTCGCAATAGCAAAGGTAGGGCCGCTGCGGGTCCAGCAAACGGGTTTTCAAACGCAGCAGGTGCAGCGGCATGTGCAGCGCCTGCATGGCATGGCCCTGCTCGTAATCATCAAGCAGACGCACATCCAGCCACTGCGCACCGCAGGCCAGCAGATCAGCCACGCCATCCAGATCGACTTCGCCAACCACCGGTGCCTTGAGCAGCTCGAGAAAGTCCGCCCGCGCCAGGCGGAGCACCCGACCGTCCTCAACCATCGCGACACTGGCATTACGCGGTCGCTCCTCGAGCAGCGCCTCTTCACCGAAACAGGCTCCGGGTTCCAGCTCGGCCAACAGCTGCTCACCGCTGCCGGCAGCCTTCAGGACCTGCGCGCCGCCGCTCTTGAGGAAATAGCAGCAATCGCCGGCTTCCCCTTCGCGTAGCAGGGTTTGCCCGGCGGATACCTCGATCTCCACGAGGCGGCTGAGCATGCTGCGAATATTTGCCGGTGGAACCTGGGCGAACAGCGGACTCTCCAGCAGGCGCTCCAGCCACTCGCCGTCCTCGCCCTCCATCGACAGCTGCAGCAGCACATCTTGCAGGGCTTGGCGCCAGGACAGCAGCCGCTCCAACTCCGCGCTGTCCACCGTCAGCAGCTGGCAGTCATCCAGCGCCCTCGCCTCCAGCAGGCGGCCCGCAGCAAGGCTGTGTAGAGCAGCCGATGTGCCCGCCACCAGCCGCGTTTGCTGCCCGTCGTGATCGGTCAACAGCAGGCTGCCCGACATCAGGTAATGACGTTTCGAACTCAGCTCATCAACAAGGTCGAGCAACTGCCCAGGCGCAAGCGCGAGCGGCACTATGCGCACGCGAATCTCCCACAACTGGCGTGGCGACAAGCCATTGAGCGGAACCAGATTACGCAGCTGATCGGGGTGCAGCGGTTTGTTCATCCGAGTAAATCCAAACGTCTATCCGTCAATCAGCTTCTGCAGCTGGCCCTGAGCAGCACGGCGCCCTTGCAGTCCACCGGTATGGACGAATATCAGCCGCGTGCCGGCGGGAAAATAACCGCGCTCGACATAAAGGCGCAATGCCATCATGGTCTTTGCAGTGTATATCGGATCGAGCGGCACGCCACCCTGGCGCTCGGTATCGAGAATGAACTGCGCCAACTCCTTGTCGAAGCGACCAAATCCGCCACGACTGGCGTCCAGCAGTTCATAGCCGCTGGACGCCACACCGGCTTGCGCGAGCAAGTTGGCCACGACGGCATCGACGGCGTGGCAAGGCGGCCCTGCCAGCGCGCCGAACACCCGATGCCTACCTGCCTCGCCGATGACCAGACCCGCCAGCGTCGTCCCGGTGCCGGCGGCCAGCCAGAGCGCGTCGTAGTCCTTCCAGCCGAGCGACGCGAGCGCGGACTCCACTCTCGGAACGAGTCCGGCGCACCCCAGGGCGCCGGGCAAACCGCCGCCACCTTCAGGGATGCAGTAGAAACCTGGATATCGCGCTCGCCATGGCGTCCAGAAGGTAGGCAGATTGCGCTCCCGGTACCCTGCGTAGCCGAGCCAATGCAGCTGCATGCCCCAGCCACGTAGATCGGCGACCGTTGGCGTTACCTGCTCATGGCCGCGCAGCAGGCCGACAGTAGGCAGGCCGAGTCGGCGGCCGGCTGCAGCCAGCGCATGCAGATGATTGGAGTGCGGGCCGCCGAGACTGATCAGCCCCGGCGCAGCGACAGAACGCGCTGCATCGAGATGCTTTACCAATTTGAACCACTTGTTGCCGGACAGCTCGGGATCCAGCAGATCGAGCCGCAGCACCGCAACCTCGACCCCGCTGCGCGCGAGCCAGTCCAATGACAGCGGCTGCAGGATCAGCGGAGCATCGAAGCCGAGATCGGATTGAACGGAGGACAAACCGCTCAGCTGCCGGTGCGCTGCCGGTCTTCCTTGCGGTGCCGGGCGCAGCAGTTGGATTCGCCGATCACGAAGCGACTCGGCGCATCGATCTTGTCCAGGGGCATCGCGCAACGCTCACCGCTGGAAAGCGCCGCGACGCAGGCCGGCTTCTGATAATGCTCCAGCCACTGTCGGTACTGCTCCTCGGAGACAAAGCACTTGGCAGCAGCATAAGCCAGAGGATTGGCGCGGTAGCGGGCCAGGTCCTGCAATGCGATCGTCAGATGCCCGGCACCCGGGTGGTAGGCCATGAACACGACCCCTTGTCGAGACAGTTCATCCAGCACCCGGTCACCGCTGTGGCGCAGCGTTTCGCACTCGGCCTTGAGCCGCTGGATTTCCTCTTCCAGCTGTGCATCCAGTTCGTTGCGGTAGGCCAGCTCGACATCGCGGATCGCCACCTGCTCCTTGTATTCCGCAATCGCCGCCGCGATACGGGCCTGGGCTTCATGCTCGAACTGTTCCCGGGCAGCGCCGATCTCAACCCGGCCGCTGACCTCCAGCGTACGCAGCTGCTTGCTCATTTCCTCACGCGCTTTCTGGAAGCTCTCGCCCTGGGCGGTCATCTGCGCATGCAGGCT
>DNMQ01000007.1 GCA_003488145.1 Pseudomonas sp. | reverse complement strand
GGCCATGTTGTTGATGCGGATTACCAGGCCTAGCGCCAGGGCGATGGCGCCGGTGGTGATCAGCGCCTCGCGCCACAGCCACAGCGCCAGCGCGCCGGTGCCGACGATCAACAGGCCGTTCATGCAGGTGATGAGGAAATCCAGGCTGGTGATCACGCGCGACTGCAGACGGAACTTGCCGAGCAGCTCCTGCATCGCCTCGCGGGCGTAGCTCTCCTCCTCCCGCGAATGGGCGAACAGCTTGAGCGTGGCGACGTTGCTGTAGCCATCCACCACCCGCCCCATCACCTTCGAACGCGCCGCGGACGCCGCCGCCGAGCGCGCGCGGATACGCGGCACGAAGTACCAGAGCGCGGCGCTGTAGCCGACGATCCACAGCAGCAACGGCACGATCAGGCGCAGATCGGCGGCGGCGAACAGATACAGCGCGCTGCCGGCATAGACCACCACATGCCACAGCGCATCGATCACCTGCATGGCCGAATCGCGCAGCGACGGCCCGGTCTGCATCACCCGCTGGGCGATGCGCCCGGCGAAGTCGTTCTGGAAGAAGTTCAGGCTCTGCTTGAGCACGTAGCGGTGGTTCTGCCAGCGGATCAGATTGGTCAGCCCCGGGTTGATCGCCTGATGCGTCAGCAGGTTGTGCAGGCCGAACACCAGCGGCCGGATGACCAGCGCCACCGCCGCCATCCACAGCAACTCGTTGCGGTGCTCGACAAAGAAGGTCCGCGCGTCATCGGTCGCCTGGGCCATATCGATCAACTGGCCGAGAAAGCTGAACAGCGCCACCTCGATGAGCGCCGCGAAAAAGCCGACCACCAGCACGGCCGTCATCAACGGCCAGACCTGCTTCAGGTAATGGGCATAGAAGCGCAGCATCCCGGCCGGCGGTGCAACATCCGGGCTGGGCTTGAAGACATCGATCAGGTTTTCGAAACGGCGGAACAGCATGGGGAGGTCTGCTTTGTGGCGAGGTGGGCGAACGTCGTTCGCAAATACGACCGCGCGGGCGCGGCATCCCGGTTGGACGCCCAGAGCCCGCGAGCGTTTCGCCAACCACCTGCCCTGCCCGTTGATTCGCATCGGTGGACAAGCGCAGGGTTGTCCACCCTACGCCACTCGGCCTCCTCTGCCGACACCGGGCACGTCCGGGTTACCTCGCTACGAGCCCTCCAAGCTCAGCGAAGACCGGCTGAGGGCGCTCTCGGCGCGCGAAACGTTAACAACGTCGGATTCCTTGAGACGGCGGGGTCGATGAACTCCCGAGGACTTGCTAGGGTCTCGGCCCGCCACTCTCAGATTACGAATGGAACTCGTATGGCCAAGCCCGCTGCTCGCGTATCCGACACCCACTCCTGCCCCATCCCCGGTCACGGCTCCAACCCATTAGCGGTTGGTTCGCCCGACGTGCTGTTCAACAACCTACCTGCTGCCCGAGTCGGTGACACCAGTAGCTGTGGTGGCGCGATAACAGAAGGCGAAGCCACGATCTTGGTCAACGGCAAGCCGGTTGCATCCCTCGGCAGCCCCAGCACGCACGGCGGCAGTATCGTGACTGGCTCCGGCAACATTCTGGTCGGCTCGTCAGTGAGCGCGGCGCCATTCACCGCGCCGGCGCCGATGCCTAACCAGTTGGACGAGCATTTCGTGCTCAGCGATAGCGATACCGGCCTGCCTTTGGCCAACCGCCCTTACAAGCTGAAGACGGCCTCCGGTAAAGTCATCGATGGGGTCACTGATGAGCACGGTAAGACCAAACGTGCCGCGGCCTATACGGCCGAGACCGTCTCCGTCGAGTTCGCGCCACAAACCGAAATCTACATTGGCTGAGGGCGCAGCATGTCGAGCACGGAGCCAGTCGTCGCACAATCGAACCTGAGCCCTGCGAGCAATACGCAAGGCACTCCCGTTCAGGCCAGGCTATTCAAGATCACCGACATTCCCGCAGCCATGGATGCCATCGACTGGCCGGTTTCCGCCGCGCTGATGCGCCACTGGTTCCAAGGACAACCCTGGTCAACGGAAAATGGCGGCATGTCGCAGCGGGTCAAGGAGCACGCTGAATGGCCACCGGCGCAGTACATCGAGGAAAGCATCGTCAAGATGAGTTGGGTGGCCAGTTTCGACAAGGTCCAGCCAGTTCTCGCCGAGCTGCGCCGAAGCTGGAACAACGCCGCTGCCCTGGGAGAGATTCGCAAGCATCTACTCAGGGCCTATGGCGACAAGGGGCTCGGCTGCTATCGCCTGGTTTTCCCGAACCTGGCGAGCGCGGTGGAGCGCTTCGGCTACTTCAACTCACGCGCGATCACCTTTTCCAAGTATGGCAGCGAAGGTCTCAACGACCTGCGCGGAGCGTTGGCGGACTTCAACCTGAGGGTAGCGGCCGAGGGGCATGTAGAAGTTCATGCAGATCACATCCTGTTTCACCCAAGAACCTTGCTGTTCTATGCCGAGGACAATTACGACTTCAACGACGACGGCTCGGTGTTTAGCCAGCCGCTGGGCTTCTGGAACTTCGATGGTATCGCTCCTAGCCTGCTGGCGGCCACGGCGCACAATGCCGGCGTCGATGCGGTCTCCAGAGGCATCATGCAACAGTCGTTGTTCGGCATGAGTGCGCAGAACCAAAGGCGCTACATAGACGAACAGAGCAAACGCTACATGCTTGTGCTGAACAGCCATTTCGCCGACTACCGGGCCAGATACAAACGAGGCGGAGATTTCCGC
>DNMQ01000363.1 GCA_003488145.1 Pseudomonas sp. | reverse complement strand
GTCGGGCAGATCAACGAGATGAACCTGGTGATTGCCAGCGCCGCCGAGGAGCAGGCACAGGTCGCGCGGGAGGTGGATCGCAACCTGGTGGCCATCCGCGACATCTCAGAGCAGAGCGCCACCGGCGCGCAGCAGACCTCGGTGGCCAGCGACGAGCTGGCGCGCCTGGCGACGCAGCTCAACCAGCTGGTCGGGCGCTTCCGTCTGTAAGCGAAGAGGGATGGGCTGCCGCGGTCGGGACATGCATTGTGGCAATCCGACCGCGAACCCGGCTGCACGAATGCATTCCTATGTACGGAGTTTCCCGATTCGTACCGAACAGGAGTCGCGCGTGAAAACAGCCGTGTCCGCCCTGGCGCTTGCCGCCGGTCTAACCCTGAGCCTGCCGCTGCTGGCCGAAAGCCGAACCGCCTACGGCCCGCAGCTGGAAGGCTTCAGCTATCCGCACCCGCTCAAGCACTACCGTTTCGAGTCCCAGGGCAAGGCGCTGGAAATGGCCTTCATGGACGTCGAGCCGCAGGGCAAGGCGAACGGCCGCACGGCGCTGTTGCTGCATGGCAAGAACTTCTGCGGGGCGACTTGGGAGCGCACCATCGAGGTGCTCAGCCAGGCCGGTTACCGGGTGATCGCTCCCGATCAGGTCGGTTTCTGCAGCTCGAGCAAGCCCGAGGGTTACCAGTTCAGCTTCGCCCAGCTGGCGCACAACACCCAGGCGCTGCTGGAGCAGGAGAGCATCGAGCAGGTCACCGTGATCGGCCATTCCATGGGTGGCATGCTGGCGGCGCGACTGGCGCTGAACTACCCACAGCGAGTCGAGCATCTGGTGCTGGTCAACCCCATTGGTCTGGAAGACTGGCAGGCTGAAGGCGTGCCGTACGCCTCGATCGATCAGCTCTACCAGTCGGAACTCAAGACCGACTTCGACAGCATCAAGGCCTACCAGCAGAAGTTCTACTACAACGGCAGCTGGAAGCCGGAGTACAACCGTTGGGTCGGCATGCTCGCCGGAATGTATGCCGGGGACGGCAAGGAACAGGTCGCCTGGAACCAGGCACAGACCTCGGAGATGGTTTTCACCCAGCCGGTGATCCATGAGTTTTCGCGGATCAGGACGCCGACCTTGCTGTTGATCGGCGGGCTGGATCGCACCGCGCCGGGCGCCAACCGTGCGCCGGAGGATGTCGCCAAGCGCCTGGGCAACTATCCCGCGCTGGGTCGCCAGGCTGCCGCGATGATTCCGGATGCGACGCTGGTGGCCTTCCCTGATCTTGGGCATTCACCGCAGGTCGAGGCACCGGAAGAATTCCACCGTGCGCTGCTCGAGAGGCTGGAGGCGCAGCGCTGATACGTGTCAGCCGCGCTCCGCTGCTTTCACCAGGGGCGGCTGCGCGGCACCCAGGCGTTGCCCGTCCGATTCCAGCAGCGCCTGCAGCGCTCGGCCATAGGCGCCGAGCGCCACGCGCAGACTGTTGTTGTGGGTGGCGCCCTCGACCAGCAGCAACTGCTTGGGCTGGCGCGCGGCCTCATACAGCTGCTCGCTGAAACGCGGCGGCACATAGCGGTCATCAGTGCCGTGCACCACCAGCAGCGGCATGCCGATCTGGTCGATCTTCTCCAGCGAATCGAACTTCTGCGACAGCAGCCAGCGCACCGGCAGCGAGGTGTCGGACACGGCTGTCGCCACGTCGGCCAGCGAGGTGAAGGTCGACTCGATGATCAGCGCGCGCACCTCGGCCGGTACGCTGTCGCGCTCGGCCTGCTGCCCGAGTTCGGCAGCCAGGTCGACAGCCACCGCGCCGCCGAGGGAATGCCCGTAGATGAAGCGCTTGCCGGCGTCCGGCTGCAGCGTCTTCAGGCGCTCCCAGCCGATGCGCGCGTCGGCATAGACGCTGCGTTCCGACGGCAGATCGCCAAGGCTCTGGCCGAAGCCGCGGTAGTCGATGGCCAGCACCGAGAAGCCCAGCGCGCGCAGCTGTTCCAGACGAAAAAGGTGGCCGGTGAGGTTCCAGCGCACGCCGTGCAGGTAGAGCAGGGCGGGCGCATCGGCGTTGGCGGCCGGCCACCACCAGGCATGAATGTTCTGCTCGTCACCGAACGCGGAGTCGGTCAGCTGCAGCTCCTCGACGCCACGCGGCAGGCCGCTGAACCAGGACGCGGTGCCCGGTTCGATACGGAACACCAGCTCGCGCTCTTTCTGTTCGAGCACCGAACAGCCGACCGGAAGACCGACGGCGAACAGGGTAATCAGCAGCAGGCAGAGCGGCCGGGCTTTGCTGCGGAACAGGAAGAAATGCTGCAAGGTCAGGGTCTCGAAATCAGGAATCGTAGATAGGACCCGCTTGCCGAATGATCTGCAAGGCGGGCCATCGCTTCACTGATTACTGCATGTTGCGCGCCATTGTCGTTACGAGCGGACGGCCGGCTATGGCCTCAGGAGCAGCAGGTCGCCTGCCCGGCATCGGCGTCCTGCACCGCGCGCTCGATCTTCCATGCCCAGGCGAACACCAGCAGACCGCCAACGGCGGTAGCCGCGCCGATATAGCCCGTGGATGTCCAGCCGAAGCCGGCGGTGATCGCCAGCCCGCCCAGCCACGGCCCAAGGGCGTTGGCGATGTTGAAGGCGGCATGATTGGACGCCGCGGCGAGGGTCTGCGCATCCGCGGCGACATCCATCAGGTGGGTCTGCAGCGCGGGCGACAGCGACACCATGGTGCCCACCGCGAATACCGCCGGAAAGATCGTCCACACCGAGTGCGCTGCCAGCGGGAATACCAGCAGCACCAGCGCGCTCCACAGCAAGAGCCAGGCGACCGCCTTGAAGCGCAGCCGATCGAACAGCCAGCCGCCGACCAGATTGCCGACGATGCCGCCCAGGCCGAACGCAGCGAGGGCGAAGGGTATCCAGCCGGCACTGACGCCGGTGACGTTCAGCAACGTCGGCGCCATGTAGCTGAACACACAGAACATGCCGGCGAAGCCGATCGAGCTGATCGCCAGCGCCAGCCAGACCTGTGGCCGATTGAAGGCGCGGATTTCGTGCAGCGGGCTGTTGCGCGGTTCGTTGCGGTTCGGCGGCAGGAACAGCGCCACCAGCAGCACCGTCAGCAGGGCGATGGCACCGACCAGGGCGAACGCATAGCGCCAGCTCGCCCATTGCCCGAGCCAGGTAGCCAGCGGGTTGCCGATCAGGATCGCCACGGTCAGCCCCATCAGCACGCGGGCGACGGCCTGGGCGCGCTTGTCCGGCGGCACCATGGAAGCAGCCACCAGCATCGCCACGCCGAAATAGGCGCCGTGGGGCAGGCCGGTGACGAAGCGGAAGATCATCAGCGTCGAGTAATCCGGCGCCAGGGCGCTGGCGAAATTGCCCAGGGCGAAGAAGCCCATCAGCAGCAACAGCAGGTGCCGGCGGAACAGCCGTGAGCCGAGGATCGCCAGCAACGGTGCGCCCACCACCACGCCCAGGGCGTAGGTGCTGATCACGTTGCCGACCTGGGGTTCGCTGATGCCCAGCCCTTCGGCCACGTCAGGCATCAGGCCCATGATGGCGAATTCACCGGTGCCGATGGCGAAGCCACCCATGGCCAGCGCCAGCTCGAGCAGCAGCACGGCGCGGGCGGAAAGGGGCGGAGTCGCTGTGGTGGCTGGCGCCGTCATGGTTACCTCGTCGCGTCGAAAAGGGGCGGCATTATTCACGCTGGTTCGCGCAGGTAAAGCCCTACCGCCAAAGAAGGAGATGCACTGGGTGTTTGGGAGTGCTTCAGCCCGCGGGAGTTCGCCCGTCCCGGACGGAAATTCACGGCGCCTGCCTCAGCCAACAGGCCCATCCGGATGGATGGTCGGCTGGCGCCGTTTTCCTGGCTCTCGTTCTTGATCGTGGTCACGGTGACCGCTCGGTCGGCTCCGTATTTTGCGCGGCAACTCCCGCGCGTTCGGTTGCCACTCTCAGTCTGGCTTTAGCCAGGCGCCGCGTCCGGAGGGCCACGACGTCGAACGGCGCCGTGCAGTGCCACGTCACGTCAGGACATGTCCCATGAAATTGCTGTTTTCCCCCGCCGAACTGTTGATGAACCGGCTCAGCTATCCGATCAAGTTCGGTGTGCTGGGGCTGCTGGTCTTCCTTGCCTTCGCCAGCCTGATGCTGACCCTCGCCGGCCAGCTCAACCGCACCATCGAGCGAGCGGAGAGCGAGTTGGTCGCCACAGCGCTGGCGCGCCCCTCGTCGAGCCTGATTGAGCTGACGCAGCAGCATCGCGGCGTGTCCGCCATGCTGCTCGGCGGCAACACGGACATGGCGGATCGGCGCTCCGCCCTGCAAACCCGTGTCGATACCGCCCTGGTGGAGATGAGCCAGGCACTGGCCGAGGACAAGCACGGCTCGCGCGAGTGGCAGGCGATCGGTCGAGACTGGGATGGCATCAAGCGGGCCGTGCAGAGCTGGTCCCAGCCGCAAAGCTATGACGCGCACACCGCGCTGATCGCCCTACGGCCTGACCTTCGATCCCGAGCCGCAGACCTATTACCTGATGACCACCGCGGTTAGCCGCATGCCGTTTCTGATCGAGCGGCTGGGCCGCCTGCGCGGTAGTGCCTCGGCGATACTGGCCAGGGGCGAGATGAGCGAGCCGCAACGCACTGCGCTGATTGTGCTGACCGAGCAAATCAAGTCGGCGACCCAGGACATGGAGCGCAGTATCGACAAGGTGGTTGCCGAGCGGCCGGAACTCCAGCCGCCGTTGAGCCTCGCCGTCGCCACCATGCGCGAACGTGGCCAGGTGATCGATGCGGTGGTGCAGGACATGGTGGTGCGTGCTGACTTCAGCAGCACCTCGTCAGCGCAGTTCTTCGACATGACCACCGAGGCGATCAGCATCGGCTATGCGCAGATGCGCGACGTGCTGCTGCCAAGCCTGGACGGCCTGCTCGAACAGCGTATCGAGGACGCCCGACAGGTGTTGCTCGGCAACCTGACCGTGCTGCTGGTGGTGCTGGCGGTGATCGGCTATCTCTCGGTGGGTGCCTATCTGTCGGTGATGGCCAGCATCCGCAGCCTGCGCGTCGGCAGCGAGCGGCTCGCCGCTGGCGATCTGACAACCCATATCGATCTGGCTGCGCGCGACGAGCTGCGCTTCGTCGCCGGCAGCTTCAACGACATGGCCGACGCCATGCGCGGGCTGATCGGCAGCATCAAGAACAACTCCGACCATGTCGCCGACTCGGCGCGCAGCCTGGTTACCGCCTCGGGGCAGATCCATGTCGCCTCGCAGTGCCAGAGCGACGCCGCATCGAGCATGGCGGCGGCGGTCGAAGAAATGACCGTCGGCATCGAGAGCATCGCGCGCAACGCGGGTGAGGCCGATGCACTGGCGCATCGCTCCGGCGAACTGTCGCGTCAGGGCGGTGAGATCGTCGCCGCGGTGGTCGATGAAATCAGCCAGATCGCCGTATCGGTGGGCGACTCAGCGCGTACTGTGGCCGAGCTGGGCGAACGCTCCGGGCAGATCTCGGCCATCGTCGGGGTGATCGGCGACATCGCCGCACAGACCAATCTGCTGGCGCTGAATGCGGCGATCGAAGCGGCGCGGGCCGGTGACCAGGGGCGCGGCTTCGCCGTGGTGGCCGATGAGGTGCGCAAGCTGGCCGAGCGTACCGCCAATTCCACCAAGGAGATCGCGCAGATGGTTGCGGCCATCCAGCAAGGCACAGAGGGCGCGGTACATGGCATGGAGCAGGGTGTGGTGCGAGTCAATGAGGGCGTCGCACGCGCGCAGCGGGCCGGCGAGGCAATGGGTGGCATTCGCGAGGCGGCCAATCAGGTGCTGTCCACCGTGGCGGAGATCTCCAATGCCTTGCGCGAACAGAGCGCTGCGTCCGCCGAGATCGCCCAGCAGGTGACCACCATTGCGCGCATGGCCGAGGAGAACGGTGAGGCGTTAGGCAGCAATCACCACACTGCCAGCCGCCTCAGCGACCTTGCTGGCACCCTGCTGGACAACGTCAGCCGCTTCAAGGCGAGTTGAGCACGTGTGCAGCGACGGCGCCACGTGGCGCCGTCGGCCTTAACGCCAGGCGGTCACAGCAGCTCTATGCCGAAGGGGCGCATGAGCAGCGCGAACAGTCCGAAACAGACGACCGTGATGCCTGCGCTGGCCAGCAGTGCCAGCCAGAACCCCAGCCGTGGCAGCAGCAGCGGAAACGCCAGGAACATCGGCAGGGTCGGTAGGACATACCAGAAGGTATGCCAGGCGTGGTTGGCGATTTTCTCCGGCGATTGCTTCTCCAGGTACAGCCAGATCAGCGTGAGGAGGGTGATGAGCGGCAGCGCGGCAATGAAGCCGCCGAGCTTGTCGCTACGCTTGGCCACCTCTGATACCAGCACGACCATGGCAGCGGTCAGCGCGTATTTGGTGATGATCCAGGACATGGGTTTCTCCCGTACGAGCCGCAGCCCTGGCCGAGTTTGGCCAGGGCTGCGGTGGTTACGACGAAAACGAAACTCAGAACACCTGTTCGATGGTGATGTATTCGCCATCGGTGCGCAGGGTGAGTTTCACCGTCTCGTTGGTGCGGTTTCGCCAGAACCAGCCGTGCTTGCCGTCGAACGCGGCGACCAGTTCACCCTGCAGCTCAGGCGCATTCTTGCCCTTGCCATAGCCATGGTAGAAGCCTTTCGGTGCCTTGTAGGGATCGCCGTGGGTGTCGTAGTTGAGGCGCCCGCCATTGGCCGTCCAGTGGAAGTTCGCCTTGGCGCCTTCCTTCATTTCCAGCTTGATCTCGGTGGCCTGGTTGGGCTTGAGTGTCAGGTTCACCTCGTGCTGCTGGGTGGCGACTTTTGGTGGCTCCGGTTGCACAGGCGTTGGCGCCGCCGCCGGGGCTGGCTCGGCCTGTGCCGCCACCGGTTCATCCTTGTCCGGCGTAGTTGCGGCAGGTTCGGCTGGAGCGGCTTCGGCCGGCGGCTGCGCTTCGCTCGCGGCTTCCTCGGCTAGGGTCTGCTTCAGTTCGCCCATCTGGGTCAGGCCCAGCAGTCGGCCGGCACCGGTCGGATCGATGGCGTACTCGGCGGGCATCACCACGGTTACCAGCAGCACGCCGGCGGCGATCAGGGCGATGAGGGTGGAGCGCAGCAGCTGGCCGCTGCTGGGCAGCTCGCTCAGGTCGGGACGTTGGTCGTTGTACATGGGGCAAATTCCTTACGAAGACAGGGCCAGGCCGGTGAGCTGGTAGCCCATCAGCAGGAAACCGGCGCTCATCATGGCGACGTTGGCGGTGTAGGCGTGGCGCCAGAAGCCGGCGGTGCGCCGCCAGTAGCCCATGGCAATGAGGATGGCGCTCAGCGCCAGCAGCTGGCCGATCTCGACGCCGACGTTGAAGGCGATCAGGTTGGCGACCAGACCATCGGCGGCAATCTCGTATTCGAGAATCTTGGTCGCCAGGCCGAAGCCATGGATCAGGCCGAACACCAGCGTCGCGGCGCGGGTATCGGGCTGATAGCCGAACCAGCGTTGAAAGGCGCCGAGGTTGTCCAGTGCCTTGTAGACGACCGAGAAACCGATGATGGCGTCGATCAGATAGGCGCTGACGCTGATCTCCATCAGCACGCCGAGCAGCAGGGTGACCGAGTGGCCCACTGCGAACAGGGTGACGTAGAGCCCGACGTCCTTGAGTCGGTAGAGGAAGAAGATCACCCCGAAGAGGAACAGCAGGTGGTCGTAGCCGGTGATCATGTGCTTGGCGCCCATGTAAATGAACGGCAGCAGCATCACGCCGGAGCTTTCCTGGATGAAGCCCTTGTCGCCTTCGGCCACACCATGGGCGAGTGCGTCGGGCACGAGGAAGAACAGCAGCATGCCGAAAACCGGCAGCAGCGAGTGGCGCAGGCGTGCGTAAAACGCAGCGAGCCCGCGCAGGGATTGCGAATGCATGGAATGGTCCTGAGCTGGTGAATAGAGGTCGCCTGAGGCGACCGCGGTCGCAGCAGGATCAGGCGCGAGGTGGGCGCTCGATGCGTGACACCGGCCCTTCGGGCAGCGCGCGCCGTGGCCAGGCTGGCAGGACGGCGCGCTCGGGCTGCGCAGACAGGCTGAGTAGAAGCATGGGATGGGGTGTTTCGTGGATGTGATCGCCAAGCACGTGCACGTGTTGCAGCTGGCACAGCGTGCAGTTGCCGGGCCGCCATTCATGGCTGGGAGCGTGATGATGGTGATCGTCGTGCCAGTGG
Source organism: Pseudomonas sp. (assembly GCA_003488145.1). Lineage (GTDB taxonomy): Bacteria > Pseudomonadota > Gammaproteobacteria > Pseudomonadales > Pseudomonadaceae > Stutzerimonas. Next base: position 5,355 of record DNMQ01000363.1, on the reverse strand, counting down.
GCGTCAGCACCGTGCTGAGCCGCGCCGTTCAGCCACGACAGCGCATGGCCGCCCCAGCCCATCAGCATGGCGATGAGCAGTGCGGATACCAGCGGGGTCTTGAGGCGTTGGCGGATCATCAGCGATCTCGTGTTGCAGGCGTCGCACGCAAAGCAGGGTATGCCGTTTCGCCTGACACCGCGCGCTGCGCATCGTCAGGTCGACGCGATTCTGGCAGCCATCGTCGGATCTGTCTGCGTGTACTGCCATTGCTCAATGGGCTAATTTCCCTTCCGCCTTGGTAGTAGTCTGAGTGCCCACGGACGCTGGGCACCGGTGCCACTGGCTGCTCATAGCGGCCAGATCCAGAGAATCGCCGGTACGGCGCAGAGCACCACCAGAATCGACAGCGGCAGGCCCAGCCGCCAGTAGTCGCCGAAGCGGTAGCCGCCCGGTGCCATCACCAGCGTGTTTGACTGATGCCCGATGGGCGTCAGGAAGGCACAGGACGCACCGATCGCCACGGCCATCAGGAACGGATCAGCCGAGACGTCCATCCCACGTGCCAGGCTGATCGCCACGGGTGCGGCGAGCACTGCCGCCGCGGCGTTGTTGACCACGTTGGAGATCAGCATCACTGCCACCATCAGCAGCGCCAGTGTCGCCGCCGCAGGCAACGACTGGCCCAGTCCCAGCAGGGTTTCGGCAATCAGCTGCGAGCCTCCGCTGCTTTCCAGCGCCTCGCCGACAGGCAGCATCGCCGCGACCAGCACGATGACCGGCATGTCGATGCTGTCGTAAATGCGCCCCATGGGAATCAGCCCGACCAGGATCATCACCAGCGCGCCGGTGACCAGCGCGGTGGCTGCCGGCACCAGGCCGAAGGCAATACAGGCCAGCGTGATGGCGAAGATGGCACTGGCCAGCAGCACGTTACGCGGTGTGGTGATGCTCAGCCCGCGGGACGCCAGCGGCAGGCAGCCCAGGCTGTTCAGGCTCGACTGCAGCGCGTCCTCGCGGGCCTGCAACAGCAGGATGTCGCCGCTAGCAAAGCGAATCTTGCCGAGGCGCTGGCGCAGCCGCTGCCCCTGGCGGGCGACGGCCAGCACGTTGACGCCGTGACGTTCGCGCAGGTCGAGGCCGCTGGCGGTCGTGCCCACCAGTATCGAGCCGGGGGAGATGATGGCTTCGGCCAGGGTCAGCTCGCCGTGCCGGCTCTTGTGATTCTTTTCGGTCCTCTCGTCTTCGAGCGCCTGTTCGGCGGCCTTCTGCTCGTTCTGTGCCTTGTCCTCCTGCTCGTCAACATTGGCCGCCAGCTCGACGCCGGTGACGTCGAGCAGCGCCTTGAGACTGTCCGAATCCGCTTCCACCAGCAGGATGTCGCCCTCGCGCAGCACCTCGTAGGTGGACGGCATGCGCTGGCGCTCATCGCCGCGCACCAGGGCGATCACCTGCACATCGGCTTCGTCCTCCACTGCATTGATCAGCGCGTGCAGCGTGCGCCCGGCGTATTTGCAGCTTTCCGGTACTCGCACTTCGGTGAGGTAGGCGCTGATCTCGAACAAATCGCCGTTGCCTTCCTGTTCCTGTCGCCGCGGCACCAGCCGCCAGCCGAGCAGGGCGATAAACAGCACGCCGGCGACGGTCACCGCAGCGCCCACCGGGAGAAAGGCGAACATGCCGAACGGTGCCTCGCCGGCCTCGGCGCGATAGCCGGCGATGATCAGGTTGGGCGGGGTGCCGATCAGCGTCAGGGTGCCGCCGAGCAGCGAGCCGAACGCCAGTGGCATCAGCAGATACGACGGTGAGCGCCCGCTCTGGCGCGACATCCAGATCGCCACCGGCATGAACAGCGCCAGCGCGCCGACGTTGTTCATGAAGCCCGAGCTGAGCGCGACGATTCCGGTCAGTGCGGCGACCTGCGCCCATGGGCGTTCGCCGACCTGCATCAGCCGCCGCGCCACGGAATCCACCACGCCGGCGTTGAGCAGCCCGCGGCTGAGGACCAGCACCGCGGCCACCGAGATCACGGCGGGATGGCCGATGCCGGAGAACACCTCGTCCGCCGGCACGACGCCGGTCAGTGCGCAGGCGAGCAGCGCGCCGAGGGCGACCAGGTCGTAACGCCAGCGATTCCAGACGAACAGCACCAGCGTTGCCGCCAGTACGCCAAAGACGATCAGCTGTTCGCTGGTCATGTACTTTTCTCCGAGCCGCCAGGAACCCGCAGCGTGTCGGCGCCTTGGTTCGGGGCGGTAATGCCATTGGAAACCAGGATGAGGTATTGCGCTGCAGGCCACCTGGCTGCAGGGGTAATGCGGCTGTCATAAACAGACTGCGGTCGCTGCGCAAAGGTGCCGGCAGGTTATGGCAAAAATGTGCGCTGCGGGGCAAGGTGGCGGCACAACAATTCGAAAGGTCCTTGCCATGCCCGAGTCCGTTGCCCTGCACTGCACCGATGGTTTCACCCTCGCCGCGCAGCTGTGGCGGCCGGCAGGCGCCGAGCGCGGCGCGGTGATCATCAGCTGCGCCACCGGGGTGCTGTCGCGCTATTACGCACGCTACGCGAGCTTTCTCACTGAGCACGGCTTTACTGCACTGACCTACGACTTTCGCGGCATCGGCGGCTCGCGGCCGCAGCGCCTGCGCGACATGCGGATGCGCTGGCGCGACTGGGGTGAATACGACTTCGATGCCGCGGTGCGCTATATGCGTGAGCGTGATCCGCACGGGCTGCTGGTGGCAGTGGGGCATAGCGCCGGTGGCTTCATGCCGGGCTTTGCCGAAGCCGCCAGCGAGGTGGACCGCTACCTCAACGTGGCCGGGCAGTACGCCTACTGGCGCGACTACGCCGCTGATCAGCGCCTGCGTATGTACGCCAAATGGCACCTGTTCATGCCCGCGGTTACCCGGCTGGCTGGCTATTTTCCCGGCCGGCGCTTCGGCTGGCTGGAAGATCTGCCGGCGGGCGTCGCGCTGGAATGGTCCCGGCGCGGCGCGCGCCTGGAAGACAGCTACCCGCCTGACGAACACGAACTGCTGTTTAGCCGTTTCGCCGCGATTCGCGCGCCGATCCTCGCGGTCAGCACCAGCGACGACGAGTTCGCCACGCCGGCCGCCATGCGCCGCGGGCTGGGCTACTTTCGCAACAGTCCGCGCCAGCTGGTGCAGCTCAACCCGCGCGCGCTGGGCTTCGAGCGCATCGGCCATTTCGGCCTGTTCCATGATCGGCATCGCAACGGTTTCTGGCGCGAGTCGCTGGAATGGATCGCCGAGGGCCGCAATCCCTGGCTGGCCGATGCGGTCATCGAGGCGGGTGCAGCGCCGAACAGCGACGCAGCCATTCCCTTCGGCGCGCCGTCGGGCTATAAGCCTGGCCCATGAACAAGACCGCCCTTCAGCAGCAGATCATCGCCACCCTCGAAGCCGACCGCGAGGTCGCCAGGACCGTGCTGGCCGCGACCCACGAGGCCGCCACCCATGCCGAGAGCAAGGCCGAGAACAAGTACGACACCCGTGGCCTGGAAGCGGCCTACCTCGCCGACGGGCAAAGACGACGTCTGCACGAGATCGAGACAGCGCTGGCCGCCTACCGCAACCTGCAGCCGACCATCGGCTCGGACGAGTACGTGCGGGTCGGAGCGCTGCTTTGCCTGGAGCACGATGGCGTCGAACGCTGGTTCTTCCTCGGCCCGGATGCCGCGGGGCTGAAATTGCAGCAAGAAGGCCGGGAGATTCTGGTGATCTCGCCGCGTTCGCCGTTGGGGCACGGGCTGCTGGGGCGCAGGATCGGTGACGAAGTGGAGCTGCGGGTCAACGGCCAGCCGCAGTGCTACGAGGTGCTGGAGATTCACTAGGGCAGCTGCTTGTTTCGGGCTGGTCTGGGGTAGGCGCGATTCGCGGTCAAGAACGCTCCCAGGCTGCGCCTACCGAGTCTGGAAACGTAACCACCCCCGAGCTGTGGCTCAGTCTGCGGTTGCCGGCTTGCGTCGGCGAGCCGGTTTGCGTGGTGCGGCGCTGCGTTTCTTCTTCCATGGTTTTCCGCCGCGGCCGGCGGCCATCGGCGGGCCGCTGATGGTCATGCGCAGACCGGCGCAACGTTCGACCAGTTTGCTCATCCACGCCGACTGTTTGGCGACGAATTCTTCCAGCGGCATCTCGCCGCTCTGCACCATGTCCAGCGCCTGCTCCCAGATCGCCGTAGTCCCGGGGTCGGCGATCGGCCGTGGCACGGCGTCGATCAGGCTGAACGCCGCCGGTGTCGCCGCCAGTGCCTTGCCCTGGCGAACCAGATAACCGCGGTCGAGCAGGCCCTGGATGATGCCGGCGCGGGTCGCCTCGGTGCCGATGCCGGTGGTGTCCTTGAGTTTCTGTTTCAACCGCGGGTCATCCACCAGCTTGGCGACGTTCTTCATCGCCTTGATCAGGTCGCCTTCGGTAAAGGGTTTCGGCGGCTGGGTCTGCTGGTCCTTGAGATTGACCTCGCCCACCGCGTAATCCTGGTCCTGCTGCAATGCCGGCAGGCTTTGCGGTGCTGGCGCTTCGCGACTCCCGCGTGTCGGTGCCAGCGCTTCGGGCATGGCGCGTTTCCAGCCCGGCTCGACGATGCGCTTGCCCACCGCGCGCAGCGCCTGGCCGGCGCAGTCGAAATCGGCCTGGGTACGGTCGTATTCGTGGTTGGGCAGGAACTGCGCCAGATAGCGCGCACGGATCAACTCGTACACCGCACGCGGTCGCCCGGACAGACGTTCCAGACCCCGCGCTGCTGCGGTGGGGATGATGCCGTGGTGGGCGCTGACCTTGGCATCGTTCCAGGCCCGTGAGCGGCGCGACAGGTCCAGATGCGGCTGCAGCGCGGCGAGCGTCGGGTCGGCCTGAGTCAGCGCCGCGACGATGGCCCGCGCTTCGCCGTGCTGGCTCAGTGGCAGGTAGCCGCAGTCGCTGCGCGGGTAGGTGATCAGCTTGTGGGTTTCGTACAACGCCTGGGCGATATCGAGGGTTTCCTGAGCGCCGAGGCCGAGCTTCTTCGAGCAGACTTCCTGCAGCGTGCCGAGATCGAACGGCAAGGGTGCGGCCTCGCGCTGGCGCTCGGTCTTGAGCTTCAGCAGGCAAGCGCTGGCGGCGTTGCGCATGGCGTCCGCAGCCTGCTGCGCACGAGCCTGATCGAGGCAGCGGCCCTGGTCATCGCAATAGTCATCCGGCGCCTGCCACTGCGCGGTGAACGCAGTGCCATCGGCGAGCAGCTGCACGTCGATGGCCCAGAACGGCACTGGGATGAAGTCGGCGATGCTGCGGTCGCGGTCCACCACCAGGCGCAGCGTCGGCGTCTGTACCCGGCCCACCGGCAGCACGCCCTGGTAGCCGGACTGGCGGCCG
>DNMQ01000376.1 GCA_003488145.1 Pseudomonas sp. | reverse complement strand
TCGGCGGCGGCGAACAGATACAGCGCGCTGCCGGCATAGACCACCACATGCCACAGCGCATCGATCACCTGCATGGCCGAATCGCGCAGCGACGGCCCGGTCTGCATCACCCGCTGGGCGATGCGCCCGGCGAAGTCGTTCTGGAAGAAGTTCAGGCTTTGCTTGAGCACGTACCGATGGTTCTGCCAGCGGATCAGATTGGTCAGCCCCGGATTGATCGCCTGATGCGTCAGCAGGTTATGCAGGCCGAACACCAGGGGCCGGATGACCAGCGCCACCGCCGCCATCCACAGCAGCTCGTTGCGGTGCTCGGCTAAGAAGGACCGCGCGTCATCGGTCGCCTGGGCCATATCGATCAGCTGGCCAAGAAAGCTGAACAGCGCCACCTCGATCAGCGCCGCGAAAAAGCCCACCACCAGCACGGCGGTCATCAACGGCCAGACCTGCCTCAGGTAATGGGCATAGAAGCGCAGCATGCCATCGGGCGGCGCGACGTCCGGGCTGGGCTTGAAGACATCGATCAGGTTTTCGAAACGGCGGAACAACATGGGGAGGTCTGCTTCGTGGCGAGGTGGGCGAACGTCTTTCGCAAATACGACCGCGCGGGCGCGGCATCCCGTTTGGACGCCCGGAGCCCCAGAGCGTTTCGCCAACCATACAACCGGCCCGTCGATTCGCATCGGTGGACAAGCAGAGCGTTGTCCACCCTACGCCACTCCGCCCCCTCTGCCGACAGCGCGCATCCGTAGGGTGGAAAACGGCGAAGCCTTTTCCACGCGTTAAGTTCAGACCACCTCGCTGCATTGCTTGTGCTGAACAGTCATTTCCCCGACTCCGGGCCAGATACATAACGAAGCGGAGACTTCCGAGTATTCTCCGATCTCCTACGCAAACCTTTGCACCCGGCACGCCCGCCATCACCCTGCCGAAACGCTGATATGAAGAAACCCGCTCTCACCGTCTGCAGCCTTCTCGCCGCGTTCGCCCTGCTCTTTGGCTGGAGCCTGAACGATGTTCTGAACGCGCCTCCGTCGGTGTCACAAGTCAGCCCGCAAGGTGGTCATCTCATAGAGAGCGTGCCGGTACGGGGCCTCCTAGCTCCTGGTGGAGGACTGTCCTATCTACGCATCGTCGACCGTACGGATGGGTCGAAGGTATTTCGCAGCCCGCTGTTTACCACGCGGTCGGTGGATATGCGGGCGAGCGAGGACAGCCAAAACCTGGGCGTGACCTGGATAGCCTTCGACAAGCACACCCAAGCCTTTACCCTGAGCATCCCTCAATGGCGCCCGGATTGGCGCAACATTTTCTTCAGCAATACGCCCTACGAGGTCGTACCGAACGGCTGAACCACAAAATACATCCGCTGGCCGTAAAAGACGGAAGCGCCGCCGCTACCCCTTCGGAACCGATTCCGGCCGCAGATAGGGCAGCATGTGCGCTACGTAATCCGCCTTGCCCAGCTCAATCCCTTCCTTGCGCAGGATCGAATACGCGGTCATCACGTGGAAATAGAACTGCGCCAGCGTCCAGTCACGGGCGTATTGGTCCGCGGTCAGGTCGAAGATCATCCCGTTTGCCAGCTCGTGGGCGATTGGCTTGTCCGCGTCCATATCCAGCGCATCGGCGGCGAGGCCGTCGAGCAACGCCACCGTCTCTTCGATCCGGGCATAGGCATCGGCCAGCGTGCCCGGCCGCTCACCCGCCTGCCGCCCCTCGTCCAGCAGCTCGTTAATCGCAGCCGGAAAAGCCTCGCCTCTCAGCCGGCACACGGCCTCGCGCGCCTGCACGCAGGCAAAGCGCACCTGAGTCGACAGCGGAAACATATCCGGCGCCAGCCGCGCAGATAACAACGCCTGCGCCTCCGCATCCGGCAGCTGGGCCTGCGCCTTCTTCAGCCAGCCGGAGAGGGTCTTGAGCATTTGCGTGTAGGTTGGGACGAGGAGGGTTGTTAGTTGCATAGGTTCGTACCTGGTGGGATTGGGAGGCGCCGTCGAAGACAGTGCAGGTGTGAAGCTAACTGACTGAAAGGTAAATAACGGTTCGCCTTCCCTGTGTGCGTGATCAGTCCAAGAGGAGGTGGCCCGCGTCTTTCAGAACCTGCACGGCATTTTCGAGATTCAGTGTTTTGACCAGGATGTAATCGGTATCGAACGTGCTCACCGCGAAAATGCCGATAGCAGCACCCGCGAGCGGGTCAAGGAAGGACGCCAGAATACCTGTCTGATCAAAAGCAAACGGCCCCTGCACCTTCATCGCACGCCAACCGCTGTCCACTCGGGGTAACCCGACCGCGGCATCCCCCGCGCAAACGATCGACAGTTCATCCTCCGTCCGGGTGATTGATATAAAGCTCGGTGACGCCAACACCGCGCTCGGCAGCTCAGCACCAGGCTCCAACCGTGCGATCGCGAAGCTTTGCGGGAGTACGGAAAAGGATTGAGTCATTCAGTGTCACCTCATGAATAAAGAGACGTGGCGCGAAGCGGCGGCGCCGAGCGCAGAATGTTCAGCGGAAAATAAATCTGATCTAGCCCCGGTTTTA
>DNMQ01000362.1 GCA_003488145.1 Pseudomonas sp. | reverse complement strand
CCTCGCGGGCATAGCCTTCGATCACCGCCTTCAAGGCACTGTCGCTGATGGCCAGGCGCTCCTTCGGCACGCCGGTCTTGTCCAACAGCTTCGGCCACAGGTGGCGCTTAGCGATGGCCAGCTTCTCTTCGGCGATATAGCCGGACAGGCGGATCACTTCCATGCGGTCGAGCAGCGGGCCGGGAATCGAGTCCAGGGTGTTTGCCGTGCAGACGAACAGCACCTTGGACAGGTCCAGGCGCAGGTCCAGGTAATGATCGAGGAATTCGACGTTCTGCTCCGGGTCGAGCGTTTCCAGCAGCGCTGAAGCCGGATCGCCCTGATAGCTGGTGCTGAGCTTGTCGATCTCGTCGAGCATGATCACCGGGTTCATCACCTCGACATCCTTTAGCGCCTGCACCAGCTTGCCGGGCAGGGCGCCGATGTAGGTGCGGCGGTGGCCCTTGATCTCCGCCTCATCGCGCATACCTCCTACCGAGAAGCGATAGAACGGCCGCCCCAGGGATTCGGCGATGGACTTGCCGATGCTGGTCTTGCCCACGCCGGGCGGGCCGACCAGCAGCACGATGGAGCCGGCGATCTCGCCCTTGAAGGCGCCGACGGCAAGAAATTCGAGGATGCGGTTCTTGATGTCATCGAGGCCAGCGTGGTGCTTGTCCAGCACCTTGCGCGCGCGCTTGAGGTCGAGCTTGTCCTGGCCGAATACGCCCCAGGGCAGGGCGGTGGCCCAGTCCAGGTAGTTGCGGGTGACTGCATATTCCGGTGAGCCGGTCTCGAGGATCGACAGCTTGTTCAGTTCCTCGTCGATTCGCTTCTGCGCGGCGGGTGGCACCACCTTGCCGTTAAGGCGGGCGCGGAACTCGTCGGCGTCGGCGCTCTTGTCGTCCTTGGTGATACCCAGCTCGCGCTGGATGATCTTCAGTTGTTCCTTGAGGAAGAACTCGCGCTGGCGCTCGCCGATCTTGCGGTTGACCTCACCGGTCAGCTCCTTCTGTAGCCTGGCGACTTCCACTTCCTTGCGCAGCAGCGGCAGCACCTTCTCCATGCGCTTGAGCACTGGCACGGTATCCAGCACTTCCTGCAACTCCACGCCAGGCGCGGTGGTCAGCGCGGCAGCGAAGTCCGAAAGCGGCGACGGGTCGTTGGGGCTGAAGCGATTAAGGTAGTTCTTCAACTCCTCGCTATACAGCGGGTTGAGCGGCAGCAGTTCCTTGATCGCGTTGATCAGCGCCATGCCGTAGGCCTTCACCTCGTCACGCGGGTCGTCATCGCTCTTCGGGTAATCGACTTCTACCAGATACGGCGGCTTGCGCCGCAGCCAGCCGCGGATGCGCACCCGCGCCAGGCCCTGGGCGACGAACTGCAGCTTGCCGCCCTCCTGCGAGGCGTGATGCACGCGGACCATGGTGCCGTGCTCCGGCAGGCTGTCCGGGTCGAACGTGGCCATGTCCAGCACCGGCGAGTCGACGAAGAACAGCGCGACCCGTTGGTGCGGCGTCTTGGACACGCGGTCTAGCGTCTCGGCCCAGGGATCTTCGTTGACGATCACCGGCAACACCTGCGCCGGGAAGAAAGGTCGGTTGTGCACCGGGATGATGTAGAGCTTGTCCGGCTGCTGTTGATCGGGCAGTACGAGACCGTTGGAGGAGATGATTTCCTGCTCGATATGATCCTGATTGACGTCGTCGTTCATGCGGCACCCGTTGCGAATACGTGCACCTTAGATGGGTGGTGGCCCGGATGATTTCAATCCCGTCGCATGGGGGTGGGCACTTCATGCAGGCTTCGGTACAGTGCTTGCACGCACAGGTGCCCATCATGCTCAACGCCCGTCTGCTTCGCCTGGATGACCAGACTCACCAGCACGCCCACGACTATCACCAGTTGGTGATGTCGCTTTCTGGGCGCGCGGAATTCGAGGTCAATGGCTCCGGTGGCGAAGTCTGCCGGATGCGCGCCTGTCTGGTGCCGGGCGATGCCGATCACGGCTTCGCCGGCATGGGCGACAACCGCATGCTGATCATCGATCTCGACGAGCAGGATGTCGTCACCGAGGACCCCGAGCTGCTGGCCCGGCTGTTCGAAGCGCCACGCTATCCGGCGCTGGATGCCGATTTCCAGAACCTGCTGGCCTACGCCGGTGCCGAGCTGGCGCGCTACGGCAGCGATCCGCTGCTGGCCCGGGCGCTGGGCGGCGTGCTGTTGCGGGCACTGCACCTGCGACTGTTCGGCGAGTCAGTTCAGCGCCCGGCCGGACCGCTCGATCTGCAGCGACTGGACAGCCATATTCAGGACAACCTGGCGCGACGCATCACGGTCGCCGAGTTGGCCCAGGTGGTCTGCCTCAGCCCCAGCCACTTCCACGCCCAGTTCAAGGATTGCGTCGGCCTCACGCCGCACCAGTACCTGCTCAAGACCCGCCTCGATCGTGCCGCACGCCTGCTGCGCGAAACGCCGCTGCCACTGGTGCGGATTGCCGAGGAGTGCGGTTTCTCCAGCCAGAGCGCATTGACCACGGCGACCCGCCGCTACCTCGGTCTGACCCCTCGCGGATTGCGCAAGTCCGACTCCTGAGCTTTCTCCTGATTGCCCTGTTTTCGGGCTCTTCAGCTGTCACGCGCAGATTCCTGCGCCATGCTGGTGCGTTTTTATTACCGTCGCATTTCCGCACCCGGCTTCCGGAGTTTTTCGTAAAACTTCCGTAGTTTTGCGCAAGAACGACGCGTCACGCTGCCCATACATTCCGTGTCCCGACCTGGCTCATTGTCTTGTGCTGCACCAACAGCCTGGCCGTGGACTAGACCTATAAGCAGACACCATCACAAGAGGAGCGGCGCATGTTCAAGGCCGGTCACGTGCTGGATGGCGCCTTCGCCAACCAGAAAGCCGCAGAATTCTTTCCCGCCATCAGCGCCAACTACGCCGTTGACGAGGCGCTATATCTCACCGAACTGCTGCAGCTTGCCGACCCCGGCGAGGCGGGCATTGCCGCCATTCGCGAGCGCGCGCGCAGCCTGCTCGAGGCGGTGCGCGGGCGTGACAATGCCGTCGACACCCTCGACGCACTGCTGCGCCAGTACAGCCTGGACACCCAGGAAGGGCTGATGCTGATGTGCCTGGCCGAAGCGCTGCTGCGGGTGCCGGATGCCGCCACGGCTGACGCGCTGATTCGCGACAAGCTCAACGCCGCCGAATGGGAACGCCACCTCGGCCAGAGCGACAACGTGCTGGTCAATTTCGCCGCCTGGGGGCTGGTGATGACCGGCAAGGTGGTCGATCCGGAAACTGCCGATGGCCGTCCGAAGAACGTCATCGGTCGTCTGCTCAAGCGCTCCGGCGAGCCGGTGATCCGCAGCGCGATGAACCAGGCGATGAAGCTGATGGGCAAGCAGTTCGTGCTTGGCCGCACCATCGCCGAAGCGCTGAAGAACGGCCGTCCCGAGCGCGAGAAGGGCTACAGCTATTCCTTCGACATGCTCGGTGAAGCGGCGCTGACTGCCGAGGACGCCGCCAAGTACATGGCTGACTACCGTCAGGCCGTGGAGACCGTCGGCGCCGAGCCGCAGGTCGGCAAGGGCCCGCGTCCGTCCGTGTCGATCAAGTTGTCGGCGCTGCATCCACGTTACGAAGTCGCCCAGCGCGAGCGCGTGCTCACCGAGCTGTTCGCCAGTGTGCGCGAACTGGCCGTGCTGGCGCGTCAGCGCAATGTCGGGATCACCATCGATGCCGAGGAGGCCGACCGCCTCGAGCTGTCGCTGGAACTGTACGAAAAGCTCCTGCGCGAACCGGCTATCGCCGGCTGGGGTGAGTTTGGCCTGGTCATCCAGGCTTATTCCAAACGCTGCCTGCCGGTGCTGGTCTGGCTGACGCTGCTCGGTCGTGAGCTTGGCGAACGCATTCCGCTGCGGCTGGTAAAGGGCGCCTACTGGGACAGTGAGATCAAGCAGTGCCAGGTCCAGGGCCTGGACGGCTACCCCGTCTACACGCGCAAGGAAGGCACCGACACCTCGTACCTCGCCTGCGCGCGCTACCTGTTGTCCGAGCACACCCGCGGGGTGATCTACCCGCAGTTCGCCAGCCACAACGCGCACACCGTCAGCTGCATCCTGGCCATGGCCGAGGAAATCTCACAGCCGCGCGAGTTCGAGTTCCAGCGCCTGCACGGCATGGGCGATGCGCTGTACGACACGGTGATCGAGAAGTACGCCCGCAACGTACGCATCTACGCCCCGGTCGGCGCGCACAAGGACCTGCTGCCCTATCTGGTGCGTCGCCTGCTGGAGAACGGTGCCAATTCGTCGTTCGTCCACCAGCTGGTCGACCCGCGCGTACCGGTCGAATCGCTGATCGATCACCCGGTGAGCCAGCTGCGCAGATTCGCCGCACCGGGCAACCCCCGCATTCCGCTGCCGCCGGCGCTGTTCGGCAATCGCAAGAACTCCCAAGGGATCAACATGAATATCCAGAACCAATGGAACGACCTGGCCAGCGCCTACCAACCTTTCCTCGAGCGCCAGTGGCAGGCTGCGCCGGTCATCAGCGGGCAGAGGCTCGCCGGAACGCCGTCCGACGTGCGCTGCCCCTATGACCTGAACAAGGTCGTCGGCCAGGCCCAGTTCGCCAGCGCCGAGCAGGCGCGCCAGGCCGTCGATCGCCTGGCGGCTTACTGGCCGACCTGGAATGCCACGCCGGTGGAGACCCGTGCCGCCGTGCTGGAGCGCCTCGGCGATCTGCTGGAGCAGCACCGCGCCGAGCTGATGGCGCTGTGCACCGTGGAAGCCGGCAAGTCGCTGCAGGACGGTATCGACGAAGTACGCGAGGCGGTGGATTTCTGCCGTTACTACGCACAGCAGGCGCGGCAGAAGCTCGGTCGCGAAGAGTTGAAAGGCCCGACCGGCGAGCGTAACGAGCTGTTCCATGAAGGCCGCGGCGTGTTCGTCTGCGTCAGCCCGTGGAACTTCCCGCTGGCGATCTACCTCGGCCAGATCACCGCGGCACTGGTGGCCGGCAACACCGTGCTGGCCAAGCCGGCCGAGCAGACCAGCCTGATCGCTGCGCGTGCGCTTGAACTGATGTTCGAAGCCGGATTGCCGAAGGAAGCGATCGCCTTCCTGCCAGGCGATGGCGCTACCCTGGGCGGCGTGTTCTGTCGCGATCCGCGGGTGGTCGGCGTGTGCTTCACCGGTTCGACTGACACGGCGCGCATCATCAACCGCCAACTGGCCGAGAAGGAAGGCCCGATCGCCACGCTGATCGCCGAGACCGGTGGGCAAAACGCGATGATCGTCGATTCCACGGCGCTGCCCGAGCAGGTGATCAAGGATGCCGTCGGCTCCGCCTTCACCAGCGCCGGCCAGCGTTGCTCGGCGTTGCGTGTGCTCTACGTGCAGCGTGATATCGCTGACCGGGTGATCGAGTTGTTAAAGGGCGCCATGGCCGAGCTGAACGTCGGCCCGACCCATCTGCGCGAGAACGACATCGGCCCGGTGATCGACCAGGAAGCCCGCGAGGGCCTGCTGGCGCATATCCAGCAGCTCAAGAGCGAAGGGCGCCTGATCGCCGAAGCGACATTGCCGGCTGGCCTGAACGGTCATTTCGTGGCGCCGGTGGCCTTCGAGATCGACGGTATTCACCAGCTCAAGAAGGAGCAGTTCGGCCCGGTGCTGCACGTGGTGCGTTACGACGCGGCGGACCTGGAAAAGGTCGTCGCGGCGATCAACGCCACCGGCTACGGCCTGACCCTCGGCGTACACAGCCGCAACGAGGAAACCGCCGAACGCATCGAGCAACTGGCGCGGGTCGGCAACCTCTACGTCAACCGCAACCAGATCGGTGCCGTGGTCGGCGTGCAGCCGTTCGGCGGCTGTGGCCTGTCCGGCACCGGTCCGAAGGCGGGCGGCCCCAGCTATGTGCTGCGCTTCGCCAACGAGCGCACCACCTCCACCAACACCACAGCGGTGGGCGGCAATGCCTCGCTGCTGTCGCTCGGAGACGACTGAACACATTCACGCTGTACCACCGAGTGAATGGCCTTGGTCATTCACCTGGCGCATCACGCTAAACCTCCCGGCCGCTCAGGCGGCCGGAACACAACAACAATTGGACAGTTGGCGGACGCTCTTCCGCCACTGACGGGCCCGGGTTGGGTCTGTCACAGGTGATGGCCTTTTCGCTATCGCCCTCTGCCAAGGTGCGGCGTGGGTCCGCTCGCGTTGCGCCGAACAACAACTAACGAGGGACACACATGAGCATCAGTACACCCACGCTGATCACCTTTCTGATCTACATCGCGGCGATGATCCTGATCGGCTTCGTTGCTTACCGCGCCACCAAGAACTTCGACGACTACATCCTCGGCGGTCGCAGCCTCGGCAGCTTCGTCACTGCGCTGTCGGCCGGCGCCTC
>DNMQ01000454.1 GCA_003488145.1 Pseudomonas sp. | reverse complement strand
GCAGTAGGCGAAAGCCGGCGCTGCGGGTATCTTCGCCACCTCTCAGTACAGGACCTTCCGCCCAATGCACCGCCTCGTCACCCTTTGCGCACTGGCGCTGTTCGCCTGCACCGCTCACGCCAAGGTTGAAGTGCTGCCGCTGGAGCACGAAGACCAGGGACTGGTGCTGGTCGCGCGGGTCACCGAGCAGATTGCTCTCGGTGACTACGAGGCACTGCTCAAGGGCATCACGGCTCACCCTGGCAAACATGCGCGCAAGCTGCTGATCCTCGACAACATTGGTGGTAGCGCCGCGGAAGCCATGCGCATGGGCTATCTGCTGCGCGAGACGGGTTTCGACGCGCTGGTTCCAGCCGCTGCGGTCTGCCAGGGCAGCTGTATCTATTTGCTGGCGGCGGGGCGACAGCGCACCGTGCGTGGCCATGTCGGCCTGCACCGGCCGCATATCGCCAGCGGAGAGTCAGCGCTGTCGATTGCCCAGCGACCACACCGCACACCACGCATTTATTTTCGGGACATGGGCGTGAATACGCGGCTGGCGGACGACATGCAGCTGATCGAACCGTGGCGCATGCGCGTGCTCACGCCAAAGGAGCTCGCGCGTTATCGGCTGCAATAGTGTGATTCGCAGGCTGCACTACTGCATTCCGGTCGTCGCGCTATCACTCGGCCTGGCCCTCGGCATGATCGAGCCGGTTGGCGCGCTGGCCGTTCTGCTATTCGCTGGCTGGCTTGTCGCTCAGCCGCATATCCCCAACCCGCCGTGGCTGTTCGGTACGCTGCTCGGCGCCCTGCTGCTCGCCGCGCACCTGCTGCCAGGCTTCAGCCCGCTGCCGCTCGGCCCACCGCAGGATCTGGGCGGTGCCTCGCCCTGGCAATTGCGCATCAGCCCGGACAAGGCGATGGTCGCGGCACTGCTGCTGGCCTGGTGGCTGGGCCAGCCACGAACGGATTGGCGCTCGATCAGACTCACCCTGCTTGCGTCAGGCGCCTGCCTGATTCTCGTCCCACTGCTGGCGCTGGCCTCTGGCGTGCTGGGCTGGCAACCGAAATGGCCGGCGCTGTTCCTACCCTGGCTGCTGATCAACCTGGGCATCACCTGCCTGGCCGAAGAGCTGATCTTTCGCGGCCTGCTGCAGCGTGCACTGGTCGGACGCTTCGGTGCGGTCGCCGGCATCGGCCTGGCGACCGCCCTGTTCGGCGCCGCGCACCTGCCGGCCGGCTTCGGTTTCGCCGGGCTCGCCACGCTGGCCGGTCTGGGCTGCGGCCTGGCCTTCCATTACTCCGGTGATCGCCTGTGGGTCGCGGTGTTTCTGCACGGTGCGGTCAACAGCCTGCACCTGCTATTGCTGACCTATCCGCTGCCCTGAGAAAAGAATTTCTCAAAGACCTGTCGATTCCTTCCGCGCCCGTTCGACCAATGATCGGAGCCGGCGGAAATTGCCGTATGCCCGTCTAGGCTCTTTCCATTCCACTGAAGGAGTCCACCGATGCGTTTCATGGTGATGATCAAGGCCACCCCGCAAACCGAAGCCGGCGAGATGCCCAGCGAGGACGTTCTCACGGCGATGGGCCGCTACAACGAAGACCTGGCCAATGCCGGCGTGCTGCTCGGCGGCGAGGGCCTGCACCCCAGCCACAAGGGCGCGCGCATCCGTTTCAACGACGGCCAGTGCAGCGTCACCGATGGTCCGTTCACCGAAACCCGCGAGCTGATCGCCGGCTACTGGCTGTTCCAGACCGCCTCGTTGCAGGAGGCCGTCGACTGCGTCAAGCGTTGCCCGCAGTCGGCCATCGGCGATGCGGAAATCGAGATTCGCCAGATATTCGAAGCGGAAGATTTCGGCGCCGAGTTCACCCCCGAACTGCGCGAGCAGGAAGACCGCCTGCGCGCGCAACTCAATCAATGACCGCAAGGAGCAAGCAATGAAGATCACCACCTACCTCACCCTCGACGGCACCACCCGCGAAGCGTTCACCTTCTACAAGGATGTGCTGGGCGGCACGCTGGAAATGATGACCTTTGCCCAGGCGCCGGATGCCGAGCAGTTTCCCGCCGAGTACCGCGAGCGGATCATGCACGCCTGCCTGAACCTCGGCGATGGTGTGCTGATGGCCTCCGACTCCTTGCCCGACACCTGTGGTGGCGGGCCGTACGAAGGCATCAAGGGTTGCTCGGTTTCCCTGCACCCGACCAGCGTGGACGAAAGCGAAAAGCTGTTCGCCGCACTGGCCGAGGGCGGCACGGTGATCATGCCGCTGGAGAAAACCTTCTGGGCCGAGCGTTTCGGCATGCTCACCGACCGCTTCGGCGTGTCGTGGATGGTTAACTGCGAGCAGGGCTGAAGCACTCAGCCCTTTTACGCCGGGGCTATCGTGGTTGATTCGCGTCTGGAGAGGCAGCGACTTTTGTTATAACGTATCGCACCTTTCGGCGGGCGCAGCGAGTCTGCGCCTGCATTGCGATCATCCTGCTGTGAGCCGCTCATGCCCTCCCCCGATTTCACTCCGCCAGCCGCGGCGCGTCTGCAATCCATCGACGCGCTGCGCGGCCTGGTGATCCTGTTCATGCTGCTGGACCATGTCCGCGAAACCTTCCTGCTGCATATGCAGGTGCCCGACCCGATGGACGTGGCGGTCACCGAACCGGCGTTGTTCTTCAGCCGCACCCTGGCGCATCTCTGCGCGCCGGTATTCATCTTCCTGACCGGCCTGTCGGCCTTTCTTTATGGCGAAAAGCACCAGGACCGCCGTGCAGTGTCGAGCTTTCTGCTCAAACGCGGGCTGTTCCTGGTGGCGCTCGAATTCACCCTGGTCAACTTCGCCTGGACGTTCCAGTTCCCGCCGCAGGTGATCTATCTGCAAGTGATCTGGGCGATCGGCCTGAGCATGCTGGCGCTCTCGGCGCTGCTTTGGCTGCCGCGCCCTGCGCTGATCGTGCTGGGACTGGTGATCATTGGCGGCCACAACCTGCTCGACCCGCTGCAGTTCTCCGCAGACTCAGCGTTGCACGTCCCCTGGGCCATCCTGCACGACCGCGGCTGGATCGAGGTTTCGGAAAACCTGCGGCTGCGCACTTCCTACCCGCTGCTGCCGTGGATCGGCGTGATCGCCCTTGGCTACGCTGTCGGGCCTTGGTTCGCCAGGAACGCCGACCCCGAGCGACGCCAGCGCTACCTGGGCGGCTGGGCTCAAGGTGCCCTGCTGACCTTCGTTCTGCTGCGGCTGATCAACAGCTACGGCGAGCAGCCCTGGGTCGTTGGCGAGGATGGCCTGCGTACGCTGATGAGCCTGCTCAACGTCACCAAATACCCGCCGTCGCTGCTGTTCCTGTGCCTGACGCTGGGTTGCGGCCTGCTGCTGCTGCGTTACTTCGAACGCAAGCAGGGCCGCGCCTGGCTGCGACCGCTCAGCGTGTTCGGCGCGGCCCCGATGTTCTTCTACCTGCTGCACCTGTACGTGCTGAAGCTGCTCTATATCGCCGCCGTGGCGATCTGGGGTCTGAACCGCGGCAATCACCTCGGCTTCGATGCGGTGTGGCCGCTGTGGTTGTGTACCCTGGCGCTGGCGGTGCTGCTGTTCCCGGCGGTGCGCTGGTTCGCCGAACTCAAGGCACGGCGCAGGGACATTGCCTGGCTGAAGTACCTCTGAAGCGGCCCTGCGACAGTACGAGGTCCGCGGCGCTCGGCCAGCCAGCCGGTCAGGGCCACGGCGTCGCAAAAATGCAATTGCAGCGGCGCCGGCAAAGGCTCAACCTTTCGCGGATCAGTTGAACGGCAGGAAGGAACGGCGGCGTGGATCTGTTATTTCTCGGCACTTCATCCGGCACCCCCACCCGCGCGCGCAATGTCACTGCCCTGGCCTTGCTGGAGGACACCGGCAAGAGCTGGTACCTGATCGACTGCGGCGAAGGCACCCAGCACCGGCTGCTGCGCACGCCGCTGTCGCTGCACGACCTGCGCGCCATCTGCATCACCCATGTACATGGCGACCACTGCTACGGCCTGCCCGGCCTGCTCGCCAGCGCCGGAATGATGGGGCGCAAGGCCGCGCTGACGATCATCGCGCCGCAGGGCATCGAAACCTGGGTGCGCGCCACGCTGGAGATGAGCCAGAGCTGGCTGGGCTACGACCTCGACTTTCACGCGGTCGAATCGCTGGGCGAGTGGCGCAACCTGAACATGCGCATCGAGGCCACCGCCCTGTCCCACCGTGTGCCCTGCTACGGCTACAGCTTCACCGAGGCCCGGCCTGATCCGCGGCTGGACATCGACCGCCTCGAACGCGACGGCGTGCCCCGGGGCCCACTCTGGGGCCAGCTGGCGCGCGGCTTCAACATCGAGCACGAAGGCCGCGTATTGCGCAGCGACGATTACCTGAGCTTCAGCCGAGCGCCGCAGCGCATCGTCATCGGCGGCGACAACGACCGTCCCGAACTGCTTGCCGAGGCCTGCCGCGGCGCCCAGTTGCTGGTGCACGAGGCGACCTACACCGAAGCAGTCGCCAACGATGCGCGCAACGACTTCGGCCACAGCACGGCGGCATCGGTGGCGCGCTTTGCGCAAACGGTCGGCCTGCCGAATCTTGTGCTGACCCACTTCAGCGCGCGCTATCAGAAGAACGCCGGGCGTGGTCACTCGATCGACGACCTGTGCGCCGAAGCCAGCGCCCTTTACGCCGGTAAGCTGCTGCTTGCCGAAGACTTCATGCGCCTGCACCTCGGCAAGGACGGCCAGCTGACGCCCGTCGAGCCACCTCGCCCACGCCCGTCGCGCTGAACCGTAAAGATCGTCTGCAAACGCAGCGCCTGCAGCCCGGCTGACTACACTGGCTGCTGCACCCGCTGTCAGCGCAAACACCCAGCATCGCTTTCGATACTCGACGGAGCCGCCGATGGAACGTCTTACCGCGAAAGACTTCGCCCCCGAACTGCTCGAGCTCTACGACTTCTACGTTCACGGCAAGCTCAGCCGCCGGGAATTCCTCGACCGCGCCGCGGCCTCCACGCTGTGCAGCATGACCGCCGTGGCGGTGCTCGATGCGCTCACGCCCAACTACGCGTTGGCCCAGCAGGTCGCCTTCACCGATCCGGACATCATCGCCGAATACGTCAGCTACCCATCGCCCAACGGCCACGGTGAGGTGCGCGCCTACCTGGTCCGTCCGGCCAAGGCCGAGGGCAAGGTGCCAGGCATCGTTGTCGTCCACGAGAATCGCGGCCTTAACACCTATATCGAAGACGTCGCACGGCGCGTGGCCAAGGCCGGTTTCGTCGCCCTCGCACCGGACGGGCTGAGTTCGGTCGGCGGCTATCCCGGCAACGACGACAAGGGCCGCGAACTGCAGGCCGCAGTCGATCCGCAGAAACTGATGAACGACTTCTTCGCCGCCATCGAATGGCTGATGGGCCACGAAGCCACCACCGAAAAGGTCGGCATCACCGGCTTCTGCTATGGCGGTGGCGTGGCCAATGCCGCCGCGGTGGCATACCCGGAACTGGCGGCGGCAGTGCCGTTCTATGGCCGTCAGGTCAATCCGGCGGATGTGGAGAAAATTCAGGCGCCGTTGCTGTTCCAGTTCGCCGAACACGACGAGCGCGTCAATGAAACCTGGCCCGTCTATGAAGCCGCGCTCAAGGCGGCCGGCAAGCACTACGAGGCCTACATCTACCCGGGCACCCAGCATGGCTTTCACAACGACAGCACCCCGCGCTACGACGAGCAGGCGGCTGAGCTGGCCTGGCAACGCACCATCGCCTGGTTCCAGCGTTATCTGAGCTGATGCGCTCCTGCCGTAGCGGGCCATACCGCCAGGCTCCAACCCTGCGCTGACCTGATTTGCCTCCAGAACGCCCGCGCGTTGTCCCGCGCATCAGTGCGGGTTTCGGCTGCATTGCCGGCCCGAAGGCTGCAGCACACTGTCGATACATCCGTCACTGCATGTTGACGTTTACGTAAAAGACCAGTACTGCTATGTGGTCCGCACCGCTCAGGAAAGCCCTCCATGACCACTAGCGCAACGCTCGGCAACGTCCCGGCAGACCTCTGGGTACAGAGCACGCATGGGCAGATGTTCGTCCGCAGCTGGTTCCCCGACGCCGGCGCGCTGCGCCCGAACTGCGCACCGATCCTGCTGCTGCACGAGTCGCTCGGCTGCATCGACCAATGGAAGGATTTCCCCGCCGCGCTCGCCCAGGCTACCGGCCGCACGGTGGTCGCCTATGACCGGCTGGGCTTCGGCCGCTCCGACCGCTTGACCGCTCCGCCTGCGCCGACCTTCGTCGAGGATGAAGCGGCGCATGGCTTCGCCCAGGTGCTGGACCATCTGGGTATCGAGCGTTTTGTGGTGGTCGGTCACAGCGTCGGCGGCAGCATGGCGGTGCATTGCGCTGCGCAATATCCAGCAGCCTGCCAGGCGATGATCACGATGTCGGCGGTCACCTTCGTCGAACCCCGCACGCTGGAAGGCATCCGCCAGGCCAGAAGCTGGTTCTCCGACCCCGCACAGCGCGAACGCCTGCGCCGCTACCACGGCGAGCGCAGCGACTGGGTACTCAGCGCGTGGATCGACACCTGGCTCGCGCCCGACTTCGCCTCCTGGACCCTCGCCCACGCCCTGCCTCGAGTCCGCTGCCCGGCACTGGCCATCCATGGCGACAACGACGAATTCGGCTCCGAACGCCACCCGCAACTGATCGCCCGGCACGCCGGCGGCCATGTCGAACAGGCGCTGCTGCCCGACGTCGGCCACGTGCCGCATCGCGAGCAGCCGGACGTAGTGCTGGAGCGGGTTGGACGGTTCTTGCGGGCAATCGGCTAAGGCCTTGCCTGGCGTTTCTCTCGGCGACAGGGCCTTCGGAAGGGCGGCGTTGCAGGAAGCGTTATTAACGGCGGATGGTCAGCCCGATTACTCGCGAGACGACCAGGGCGATGTACATCAGCCCCGCAATTTCCTCGAGCATGACCAGCGCCCGCGCCACAGGCCGCAGCGGCAGGATGTCACCGAGGCCAACACCGGAGAGTACGGTGACGCTGAGAAACAGCAGTTCCATCCACGAGCGAGGCTCATCCGGCTGCAGGATAGCGACGAAACTGCCCGGGGCAACGAGCTGGCAGGCCGCATAGGCGTAGGCGAACGCCCACGCCAGCAGCGTGAAGGTGGCACCGACGGCAAACAGTTCGTCCGTCGTCGTGCGCTGGTCTTCCATCATGTAGCCGATCAGGCCAGCCGCCGCGTAGAAGTAGAACATCGACTCGGTCACGACCAACGCCAGGTGCAGGCCGGGCATGGCTGTCAGTTCGACGGCAAGCGTCAGTCCGAGGATCGCAGCGGCCATCAGGAACGCCAGCGAATGCAGCGTCGGGCTCCGGTTGACGATGCGCAACGCCAGGACCAGCACCACAACGCCGAATGCACCAAAGGCAGCGCGGCCGAGCGGTGTGTTTTCCATGAAGGGGTACAGCAGGATGCCGAGCAGCTGGACAAACAGCAGCGCTGCCGAGGGATAACGCACGAGGTAGGTCAGCATTGATTGCCCATCGATGTATCAGCCAGCTCGGGTGTAGCGGGAGCGGAACGCGCGGCAGGGCACTGAAAGTGCGCTTAGCCCTTGAAACCCTTCGCCACCAGATAGACCTCACGCGAACGCGGGCGCGATGCTTCCGGTTTGCGGATCGACACCTTCTCGAACGAGCTGCGCACATCCTTGAGGAAGTCGTCCGAGCCTTCGCCCTGGAAGACCTTGACCACGTAGTTGCCGCCGGGCTTGAGCACCTGGCGAACCATGTCGAGGGTCAGCTCGACCAGGTACATCGAAGCGGCCTGGTCGGCGGCGGCGACGCCACTGATGTTCGGCGCGATGTCGGAGACGATCAGATCGGGCTGCCGGCCATCGAGCATGTCGAGGATCTGCTGAAAAACAGCGTCTTCGGTGAAGTCGCCCTGCACGAAGTCGACGTTGTCCAGCCCGCCCATCGGCAGGATGTCGGTCGCCAGCACCCTGCCCTTTTCACCGACGATACCGCCGGCCACCTGCGACCAACCACCGGGAGCGGAGCCGAGGTCCATGACCAGCATGCCGGGGCGTATCAGTTTGTCCTTCTCGTTCAGCTCGATCAGCTTGTAGCTGGAGCGCGAGCGCAAGCCGTCCTTCTGGGCGCGTTTGACGAAGGGATCGTTGACGTGTTCATCCAGCCAACGACGGCTGCTTTTGGATCGTTTCATGATAGAGCCAACCACGGAGAATCAAGGTAAGACGCGGACCAACAGGCGCAGCAAGGCACAACCATTGGACGCAAAGTGGCGGCGATTATAAGCCGATAATGCCGCCCCGCGGGCGCTGGTCGCAGCACACAGGGCGTGGAAGGCCATCAGCGCAGCCTGACAGGCACGAGCGGCGACGGGTACAATCCGCGCCCTACTCCCCGCCCCTTCTTCCTCTGCCGGAGTCACCGGCCAGGATTACCGCCATGATTCGCATCAACGAGCTGTCCCTGCCCCTCGATCATTCCGCCGATGAGCTGCGCCAGGCCATCGTCAAACGCCTGAACATCAGCGACGCCGATCTGCTGAATTTCACCGTATTCAAGCGCAGCTACGATGCCCGGAAGAAGAACAGCGTCATTCTGTTCATCTACATCATCGATCTGGAGGCCCGCGACGAGGCGGCCGTCCTGGCGCGTTTTGCCGATGACCACAATGTGCGTCCAGCTCCGGACACCAACTACTACCCGGTAGGCCAGGCGCCAGCCAATCTGAGCGAGCGACCGCTGGTGGTGGGCTTCGGCCCCTGCGGACTGTTCGCCGCGCTGCTGCTGGCACAGATGGGCTTCAAGCCCATCGTGCTGGAGCGCGGCAAGGATGTACGCAGCCGTACCAAGGACACCTGGGCGCTGTGGCGCAAGAAGACCCTGACGCCGGAATCCAACGTGCAGTTCGGCGAGGGCGGCGCTGGGCTGTTCTCCGACGGCAAGCTCTACAGCCAGATCAAGGACCCCAAGTTCTACGCGCGCAAGGTTGTGCACGAGTTCGTTCGTGCTGGCGCACCGGCCGAGATCATGTATGTGAGCAAGCCGCACATCGGCACCTTCCGTCTTACCGGTGTGGTCTCGACCATGCGCGAGGAAATCATCGCCCTCGGCGGCGAAGTACGCTTCGAGAGCAAAGTGACCGATCTCGTGATCAACGATGGCCAGCTCGAAGGCGTGGTGCTGGCCAGCGGCGAGACGATCAAGAGTCGCCATGTGGTGCTGGCGCTGGGGCACAGCTCCCGCGATACCGTGCGCATGCTGCATCGCCAGGGCGTGTTCATCGAGGCCAAGCCGTTTGCCATCGGTTTCCGCATCGAACACCCGCAGGGCATGATCGACCAGGCCCGGCTGGGCAAGTACGCCGGCCATCCGGAGCTGGGTGCTGCGGACTACAAGCTGGTGTACCACGCCAAGAACGGCCGTGCGGTTTACAGCTTCTGCATGTGCCCAGGCGGTACCGTGGTTGCCGCCACGTCCGAGCCGGGGCGCGTGGTGACCAACGGCATGAGCCAGTATTCGCGCAATGAGCGCAATGCCAATGCCGGCATCGTCGTAGGCATCAACCCTGAGCAGGATTTCCCCGGCGACCCGCTGGCCGGCGTGGAGCTGCAGGAGCGCCTGGAATCGCGCGCTTATGAGCTGGGTGGCAGCGATTACTGCGCCCCCGCGCAATTGGTCGGCGACTTCATTCGCGGCGTGCCATCGACCGAGTTCGGCGAGGTCGAGCCCTCCTACAAACCGGGCGTGCGCCTGGGCGATCTGGCGCCGTCGCTGCCCGAGTATGCAATCGAGGCGATCCGCGAAGCGCTGCCGGCGTTCGGCAAGCAGATCCGCGGGTTCGATCGCGCTGACGCGGTGCTCACCGGCATCGAAACCCGCACGTCGTCGCCGGTGCGCATCACCCGTGACAACGAGACGTTGCAAAGCCTCAACCTGCGCGGTCTGTATCCGGCCGGTGAAGGCGCCGGTTACGCCGGCGGCATCCTTTCGGCAGGCGTGGATGGCATCAAGGTCGCCGAGGCGCTGGCCAAGTCGATGCTGGCTGAAGTGGAACACACCGAAGTGCAGAGCAACTGAGTGCCGCCCTGATGAAACTCGACGACATCAAAAAGCTGCACCAGAAAAAGTACCGGGCCGAGTTCGGGTATTTTCTGGTGGAGGGCGAGCATCTGGTGCTGGAGCTGCAGAAGGCGGGCTTGCATAACCCACTGCTGCAACGCAGCGAGCTGTATGTGACCAGCACCTACGAGCACTGGCAAAGCCCGTTCAGGACCCACCTGATCAGTGATCGCCAGATGGCGCAGATCGCCGATACCAAGACCCCGCAAGGCATCGTGGCACTGGTGCCGATGTCGGATGCGCCTGTCTCGGCACCTGTCGCAGGCGAACGCGCCATCTACCTGCATGAAATCCAGGACCCGGGCAACCTCGGCACCATCCTGCGCACGCTAGCGTGGTTCGGCAATTTCCGCTGCCTGCTCAGCCCCGGCAGCGTCGACCCGTACAACCCCAAGGTCGTGCGTTCGAGCATGGGCGCCATCTTTCATGCGCCGCTGGAGCTGGATGTGGCGCTGGAATCGCTGCACAGCCGCTTCCAGCACATCGCCTGCCTCGACATGAAGGGCACGCCGGTGCAGTCGCCGGATTTCAAGACCTTCGACTGCTACCTGTTTGGCAACGAGGCGCGCGGCGTGCCTCGCGAGCAGCTGCTCGCCCTGGGCGCCGAGCCCTTCACCATCGCTGGCTGCGGCGCCATCGAATCGCTGAACCTGGCGGCGACGGTGAACATGTGCACCTATGAACTGAGCCGGTAGCGCCAGCTCTTCCGGCCATTGCGCGCCAGTCGTTCGTCAGCCTTCCGGCAAGCACGCAGCGCAAAAAAGAATCCGCCCTTTGCGCGAGTTAACAGTTTTGCGCTTGTCGCGGTGCCGGTCGATGACAGCCCTCCGAGCCCCACGCATCATGTTCGCTCGACGTCGTGCCGCAGGGCCCTCGCATGCAACCTACCCTTTCCGATTCATTGCTGGACTACGCCGGGCAAAGCTCGCCAGGGCGCAGGCGCAGCCACAATGAAGATGCACTGCTCTGCGCGCCGGAGCTGGGGCTCTGGGCCATCGCCGACGGCATGGGGGGTCATCAGTGCGGTGAGGTCGCAAGCAGCCTGGCACTGTCTGCGTTGCAGCAGGCGATCGAAGACGGCGAGGCGCTGCAGGCCGCGGTCCAGCAGGCCAACCAGGCAGTACTGGACGCGGCCGTCGACGACGGCATGGGCACCACCCTGGTCGCCGCACATTTCACGGGTGCCGATTTCGAACTCACCTGGGTCGGCGACAGCCGCGCCTATCTGGTCACCTCCAACGGTATCGAGCAGCTGACGCGGGACCATAGCTGGGTGCAGATGATGATCGATGCCGGTGAGCTGAAGCCGGCCGAGGCCGAGGGCCACGCCTGGCGCAACATCATCCTGCGCTGCCTGGGACGCGAGGCGCCGTTGGAAGTCGGTGCCCGCAGCGGCACCCTCCAACCCGGCGAGCTGTTGCTGCTATGCAGCGACGGCCTGACCAACGAGCTGACCGACGCCCAGATCCATGCCGCCTGCACATTCGCCGACACGCTCGAATCTCTGGTGGACCAGTTGATCGAGCAGGCCAATGCACATGGCGGTCGCGACAACATCTCCTGCATCGTCATCGGCCGCACGGCTCCACCCGCTGCGGCCGAATCCCGCGGACGGCGCTTCATCAACATGCTGTTAAAAAACCTCAAGTCGTAAGCAAGCACGAGTTTTCACAATGCATCGGATGCTGGAAATACCGGGCTATCGCCTGCACAAGCGACTCGGAAAGGGCGGAATGGCCGAGGTCTACCTGGCCACCCAGCTGTCGCTGGATCGCGAGGTGGCCGTCAAGGTGCTGCTGCGCACGGAAGATGCAGCGTTCACCGAGCGCTTCATCCAGGAAGGCCATATCGTCGCCTCGCTGCGTCATCCGGCCATCATCACCATCCACGACATCGGCCAGATCGCCGATGGCCGGCACTACCTGGCCATGGAGTACATCGGCGGTGGCGATTTGGCGCAGCATCGCGGCATCGTCTTCTCGCCGTCCCGCGCACTGGACATCATCCGCCAGCTGGCCGGCGGCCTGGCGGTGGTGCACGACGGCGGGCTGGTTCACCGCGACGTGAAGCCGGCCAATATCCTCTTCCGTGACGACGGCAGCGTGGTGCTCACCGACTTCGGTGTGGCCAAGGCCGTAGAGCTGGACAACGAACTCACCCACTTCGGCATCGCCGTCGGCAGCCCTGCCTACAGCAGCCCGGAACAGGCCCAGTGCCAGCCACTCGATGCCCGCAGCGACATCTACAGTCTCGGCGTGATCCTCGCCGAGATGCTCACCGGGACCAATCCGTTCCGCGCCAGCAGCTATCCGCAAACAGTGCTCAACCACCTACAGATGCCCTTGCCGCAACTGCCGCCAGCACTCGCGCCCTACCAGCCACTGCTCGACCGCATGCTGGCCAAGCAGCCGGATGAGCGCTTCGGCAATTGCCGTGAGCTGCTGGCAGCCATCGACACGCTCACCGAGCCGGACATGGACCAGACCCGCATCGCACCGGCGGCATTCATCGAGGCGCCGACCAGACGCCGCCGTCGCCGTCGTGGCATCGGCCGCTGGGCGGTGATCGGTGCGGCGCTGATCGTGACAGTCGCCGCATTGGCCGCAGGCGGCTACCAGTGGCTGCAATACAGCCGCATCAACGACTACCTGACCCGCGCCGAGGCACGCCTGGATGAGGGGCAACTGACTGCACCGGCGTTCGACAATGCCGACTACTACTACCGCCAGGCCCTGCGCCTGGATTCGGACAATGTCGAGGCCCTCGACGGCATACGCCGCGTGCTCGATGCACGCATCGCCCAGGCACTGGAATTGGCGGCGCAACGGCTGGCAAACGATCAATTGCTGCAACCCGCCGAAGACAGCGCGGTGCACTACTACCAGCAGGTGCTGGGCTGGTTGCCGGAAAACGAGGTGGCCCGCAACGGGCTGGTGCAGGTCAGCGAGCGTTATGTCGAGCTAGCCGAAGCAGCCTACGGGCGCCGCGAGTTCGCCCTGGCGCTGGAGTACATCCAGCAGGGGCTGGAAGCCACCCCGGACTATGCGCCCCTGCTCGCACTGCACGACGCGCATGCTCAGCGGGTTGCCAAGGCCCGGGCGCCGCGCCCGGTGAAACGCACAACGGCCAGCACCTCACGCGCCGCGCCGACCAACACGCAGACCTCGCAAGCGCCGGCCAACCCGGTCAAGCGCCTGTGGAACCGGATATTCAACCAATAATTCGCTGAGCGCCGTTCGGCTCAGACCGTCGCCCGCTCCGCTAAAAGGTACCGCGCCATGCTCAGGATCCACTTCGCTGACAATCGCCAGAGTCCGGTCTGGCTTGCCGATGAACGCTTCACCCTCGGCTCGGATCGCAGCAACAAGCTGGTGGCCAACGACGCCGGGGTCGCGCCATTTCACGCCGAACTGCTGCTGGAAAACCGCTTCTATTACCTCACCGACCTCGGCACGCCTGGCGGCACCTACGTCAATGACGAGAAGGTCGGCGAGCGCTACCAGGTTCGTTCCGGCGACCGCCTGCGCCTGGGCGCGCTGGAACTGCAGATCGTCGATCCGGCCAAGGCCGGCACCAAGCTGGCGAGCGCCCCGCGCTGGCTGTTGCAGGTGGTCAAGGGCGAGAACCAGGGCCACAAGTACCACATCACCGGCTCGATGACCTTCGGCCGCTCGGTCAAATGCGAGCTCTGCTTCAGCGATGCGGAACTGTCCCGCCGCCACGCCGAGTTCTACCTCAAGGGCGATGTGCTGGAAGTGAAGGACCTGGCCTCAGCCAACGGCCTGCTGGTGAACCGTGAAAAGGTCACGACCGCTGTGCTGCAGCCGGGCGACCAGATCCAGCTGGGCAATACCACACTGCTGGTGATCGGGCCCAAGGTCAGCACCCCGGAAGTCGTCGACGAAGACGCTACCGTATTCGTCCGCGCCACCGACCTGCCCACCACGGTCGCCCCCCCGCCGAAACCTTCCCGCCCCCGTCCTGCCACGCCAAACCCGCTGCATGTCGCCACGCCTCAAGCGACCGCTGCTACAGCCGCCACGGAAAGTCCACGAAAAGCCTGGCGTGTCACCGCGCTGCTTGGCGTGCTGGCCCTGGCCATCGTCGCGGGCCTCATCGGACAGCGGATGATGTAGCGGTAGCGGCCGCTTCGTTGGAGTGCAGGACAATTGCTGCGCGGCCGCAGACCGGGACGGTCAGTGTTGTGAATATTCAGCCGAGTCGCCGTAAACGTCGCGCCAGCTCCAGCCATCCGACTGGAGCATGGTGCCCAGCAGCTGACGGCGCTCATCCAGCTCCCCGACGGCGGCGCGGCTTTCATCCAGCGGTATCGACGCAGCCTCAAGCGGTGCCAGGTCGACAATTCCAAGCTCGACGTTCGCGCGAGCGCGGCCAAGGTAGCTCGAACGCTGCAGCTCGATATGCCGTACCAGCGCCGCAGCCAGCATCTGCTGCTTGAGACGCTCCTGCGGAACCGCTCGGGAGACGCCATCCAGTAGCCGCAGAACCTCATCGAGCGTGGCGATCGCCGGAATCACGTTCTTGCCCGCATCGCTGTTGTGAAAGCACTGGATCACGGGGTACGCGTGGTGATTCAAGGTGTGCTGGACCAGCAGCTGGCGCAAGTCCGAGGCATGGTCGTAGAAGGCGGAAAAGTCCGAGCCGTTCCAGCTGTTGACGATGATCTCCTGCGGAGTCCTGCCCATACTGCTGACCAGCAGGCTGAGCTGGTTCTGCAGGCTCACCGCCGACAGCACGGGCACGATGTAGGTAATGGCCGCGGTAATGAATGTCAGCCCGCAGAATGCCGCCGCACTGGTCAGCACGCGCCAGCCGTCGGCGGATGCGGCGTAGTCCCCAACGCCGAGCGTCGAGAGCGTGAAACCGGCGTAGTAGAAGGTTTCCCACAGGTCGGCCGGCATCCTGGTGGTGCCGTCGACGACGGACCCTGGATGGGAGGCGAGTACCAGAAACAGACTCACCCAGAGGCCGGCGATCCAGCTCATCAGTACCGAGAGCACGACGAACTGGCCGGCATACTCCAGCCATTTTGAGCGCCCGCGCCGACGCGCAATATTGAAGAAGCACGCCCATACCACGCGCGTGACACCGTTGGTGAGCATCCCGCCACCGCGGGTCGAAAGTGTGGTCTTGATGATGTCTGCTGCGGTAAAGAGAAACAGCAGGATGCCGAGGATCAGTAGCGCCATGGGTCGATGCTTCGCTCCGTTAATCGGTTCTCCGATTAGGAAAAGAGCGACGCGCCACAAGTTCACCCAACGTAGCGCCTACCCTGCCGCGCCTGAGGCAATCGCCCTGGGGTAATCGTGTCTAAGCTGCCCGAGCCCTGCTACGACGCAACGCCGCCATTCCCTCCACGACCAGCAGCCCGATCGCGGCCCAGATCGTCGCGTAGGTCAGCCACTGGTCCGGGGCGATGCTCTCGCCGAGCAACAGCGCCACGACCACCAGCAGTACCGGTTCGACATAGCTGAGCAGGCCGAACAGGGTCAGGCTGAGGTATTTGCTGGCGTTGATCATCAGCCCCAACGCCAGTGCGCTTAGCGCGCCCAGGCCGGCGATCAGCAATGGCAGGCGGGGATTGCCGGCAAGCAGGTTCAACGTGTCACCGCTGCCTAGGACGAACAGCGCAGCAACCGGCAGGCTGATGACCAGGTCGACCCAGAGCCCGCCAAGACTGGCGGTGCCGAGCTTGCGGCGCAGAACGAAGTAGCACGGGTAGCCCAGGGCAACGGCGAGTACCGGCCATGACAGTGACGAAGCCAGTAGCAGCTGGTTGCCCACGCCCACAGCCGCCAGCAGACAGGCCAGGCGTTGCAAGCGACTGATCGTTTCGCCGAAAACCAGGCGCCCGGTAAGTACCAGTGTCAGCGGCAGCAGAAAGTAGCCGAGCGAAACGTCCAGCCCGTGGCCGTTGATCGGCGCCCACATGAACAGCCACAGCTGCAAACCGACCAGCGCCGAAGACAGCGGCAGCGCTAGCCACAGTCGCGCCTCTGCCGGTACGCGCACGAGGATCTCGCGGACCTCGCCCCAGCGACCGATGGCGAGCAGTAGCAACGCCAGGCAGGGTGCGGTGAGCAGAATGCGCCAGCCGTAGATCTGCTGGCCGCTCAACGGCTCGAGCAGCGACGTGTAGTAATACAGCGTCGCGAAGAGCATCGAAGCGCCCAGCGAGCCTGCCACGCCCACCAGGCTATTGCGGCTTTCCATGGGGTATCCCGCGTATCAGAACGTGACTAATCGAACGCCAGAACCCCGCATCAGGGCTCGACCTGGCTCCACTGTTTGTTCAGGCGCTTGTCCGAAACCGCCATCCTGGTGCCAAGCTGCTGTGCCCAGAGCGAGACGCGATATTCCTCGAGCATCCAGCGATACAGTTCCAGCTCGGCATCGCGCTTGCCTTCCTGCAAGTGCTTCTTCAGGCGTGTCTGGTACTGCTCCCAGTAGCCGGCCAGTTCGCCGGACCAGACGCGATCACGCTGCAGCTGCGCACCGATCTTCTCGAAGCGTTGCTCGATGGCCTTGAGGTAGCGGGGGTACTCCTTCAGCCACTCGGCAGGCGTTTCGCGAACAAAGCCCGGATAGACCAGGTTGCCCAACTGCGCCTTGATGTCATTGAGCGCCACCGCCTGGGCCAGATCGATCTTGCCCTTGAAGCGCTTCTGCAGGCCATGCCAGTGCTTGAGGATTTCCAGTGTCAGACGTGCGAGGCGCTCGGCATGCGCAGTCCAGTCGCCGCGCTTGCGTTCGGCCAGTGACGCCAGCGCGGCGCCATCACGCGGCAGCTGGGCTTCGCCGTCGAGGATGCAGCTGTCGAGGCTGGCCAGCAGGATGTCCTCGACCAGCCCATCGACCTTGCCCATGTCGCGGTAGAGCAGGCCCAGCTCGGTAAGGCCCGGCAGCTTGTTGCGCAGGTACTTGGCCGGCTCCGCCAGCTGTTGCAACAACAGGCGCTGCAGGGCGCGGCGGTGTTGCCACTCGGCCTCGGCCTGGGTTGGAAAGCGCCCTTCCTTGACCACCCCTGCCTCTTCCACCAGCGCCGGGTAGACGGTCATCGACAGCCCGGCCATCTTCGCC
>DNMQ01000224.1 GCA_003488145.1 Pseudomonas sp. | reverse complement strand
GGGCTCGGCTCGGTGATGAGTTCGACCGGCGTGGTGGCGATCTTCATTCCCGTGGTGCTCGGCATCGCCAATCGCATGAAGGTCTCGCCACGGCGGCTGATGATGCCGCTGGCGTTCGCCGGGCTGATCAGCGGCATGCTGACGCTGGTGGCGACGCCGCCGAACCTGGTGATCAACAGCGAACTGCGCCGCGCCGGGCTCGACGGCTTCGCCTTCTTCGATTTCACCCCCATCGGCCTGGCGATTCTGTTGCTCGGCGTCGGCTACATGCTGCTGGCGCGCCGCTGGCTGGGCAGCGACAAGCGCAGCGAAGCGACAGAACATCGCCATACGCTGGCGGATCTGGCGCGGGAGTATCGACTGGAAGAACGCGAGCGGCGACTGCGGGTGATGCCGGGATCGATTCTCGCCAACCAGGCGCTGGACGAGCTGAAGCTGCGAACCCAGTACGGCATCAACGTGATCGCCGTGGAACGCCATGACCGCTTTCGCAACCTTCTGCTGATCGCGACGGGCAATACCGAACTGTTCGTCGGCGATGTGCTGCTGGTCGATCTGGCCAGCCCGGCCATCGGCCTGCTCGGCGCCTATCAGGAGCTGGGCCTCGAACCCCTGCAACTCAGCACCTCCTACTATTCGGTGCACGGTCGCGAGCTGGGGCTGGCGGAAGTGGCGCTGCCACCGGAATCGCGCCTACCGGGCAAGACCATCCAGCAACTGGGTTTTCGCAGCCGGCACAAGCTCAACGTGGTCGGTCTGCGCCGCAATCGCCAAGCCCTGCAGGGGCTGCTGGTGGATGAAAAGCTCAAGCCAGCCGATACGCTGCTGGTGGCCGGCAGCTGGAAGCACATTCACCGTCTGCAGGGTATGAGCCGCGACTTCCTCGTGCTGAGCCTGCCGGCCGAGGTGGACGATGTGGCGCCCGCGGCCAACCAGGCACCGTTCGCGCTGCTCGGGCTGGCGGTGATGGTGACATTGATGGTCAGCGGCCTGGTGCCCAACGTGCTGGCGGCGCTGATTGGCTGCCTGGTCATGGGCCTGTTCCGCTGCATCGACATGGAGAGCGCCTACAAGGCGATTCACTGGCAAAGCCTGGTACTGATCGTCGGCATGTTGCCGTTCGCCCTGGCGTTGCAGAAAACCGGCGGCATCGCCCTGGCGACATCGGGGCTGGTCGGCCTGCTCGGCGACGCCGGACCGCATGCCCTGCTCGCCAGCCTGTTTCTGCTGACCGCCGTGATCGGGCTGTTCATCTCCAACACAGCGACGGCTGTGCTGATGGCACCCGTTGCGCTGTCCACCGCCGAGCAGCTGGGCGCCTCGCCCTACCCGTTCGCCATGATCGTCGCGCTGGCGGCCTCCGCCGCGTTCATGACGCCGATTTCCTCGCCGGTGAACACCCTGGTGCTCGGTCCCGGGCAATACCGCTTCGCCGACTTTGTCCGAGTTGGCGTGCCCTTTACCGCGCTGGTCATGATCGTCTCGGTGCTGCTCGTGCCGCTGCTGTTTCCGCTATGAATGCCGGCTGCCTCGGGACACCCACCGACGGGTAGCCAGCGAAAAGTGGCATGGCGGCTGAAAGGGCCAGCCGTTAAGCTCCAGCTCTCATTCTAAGAAGAACAGATTCCATGCCTCAGCGTGTCGCCCTGTTTCCGGTCCTGCTGGCCGGTGCCGTTCTCTTGTTGGTCGTCCATGGCCTTGGCCGCTTCGTCTATACCCCGCTGCTGCCCTGGCTGGTGGAGGACGGCCTGCTGACCGTGCAGGAAGGCGCAAGCATCGCCAGCTGGAACTACCTGGGCTATCTGATCGGCGCCCTGCTCGCGGTGCGCTGGCATCGCGTCGCGCAGATCCGCCGTACGCTGCCCTGGGCGCTAGGGCTGCACGTATTGAGCAGCCTGCTGCAGACCCAGGCCGAGTCCGCCGATGCGCTGGCTACCTTGCGCCTTGCCAACGGCATCAGCAACGGCCTGGTGTTCGTCCAGGCGCCCTCGCTGATCCTCGAATGGCTGGCGCGACAGCAGCGCGTTTCCTCCAGTGGCCTTGTCTATCTCGGTGTCTGCGTCGGGCTGATTCTCTCCAGTTTGCTGGTGAGCCTGAGCGACGGGTACCTGCTGGGAGCCGAGCGTTGGTGGCCGGCGGCGTTGCTTTCGATACCGCTGGCCTGGTGGGGCTGGCGGCAGCTGTCGCGGCTGGACATGCCTGACGAGGAAAAGGCCCATTCTGCGGAGGAGCCACCCAGTGGCAAACTGCTCGATCGCTCCAGCACACCGCTGTTTCTTTCCTACGCCGGCGCCGGCATGGGCTACATCCTGCCGATGACTTTCCTGCCGATGGTCGCGCGTCTGCAGGTGGAGCCCGGTGACTTCCTCATCGGTGGCAGCTGGCTGGTGGTGGCGTTGGCGACGCTGCCGGCGCCCTGGCTGTGGAATCGTCTCGGCGTGCGCATGGGTGACGACATCGCCTTGCGCCTGAGCTACCTCACCCAACTGCTCGGCGTACTGGCCGCGCTGCTGCTGCCCGGCGCGGTCGGCATCCTGCTCTGTGCGGTACTGGTCGGCGGCACCTTTCTCGGCACCGTGCTGCTGACCCAGCG
>DNMQ01000129.1:3603-6995 GCA_003488145.1 Pseudomonas sp. | reverse complement strand
ATGTGGCTGTCCAGCCAGAATCTCAAGTCGGCGGAAATCCAACTCGATCCGGCTGAACTCGGTCGTATGGAAGTGCGTATCGACCTGACCAAGGATCAGGCGCAGGTGACCTTCCTCAGCCCGCATGCGGGAGTGCGCGACGCGCTGGAAGGGCAGATGCAGCGACTAAGGGAAATGTTCACCCAGCAAGGCATGAACCTGATGGACGTGAACGTATCCGATCAGTCGCTGGCGCGTGGCTGGCAAGGCGGAGCCGATGGTGGCTCCTCGCGGGGTGGAGCGTCGGGTGAGGGCGACCTGGCAGGCGATGAGGTGGAGCTCGGCGTGACGGAAATCGCCTCCAGTCGTACCGCCGGTGACCGCGGACTCGTCGACTACTACGCCTGAGCCATCCGCTTTGAGGGATAATCCGGCGCCGCCGTTCAGGTGCGCGTCGGTTTTCCGCCGCCCGTCGCTGCAATCGCTTTCGCGTCGCCTATCCAGGCGTTATCTCCATCCTTTTCCTGATACCTTGTGAGCGCACTGCCTGGATCCCGAGGCTGCGCCGTACCGGCGTGCATTGACGTTGGCACAGCTGTTGCTCCTAACTCCTGAAATCAGAATCGAACGCTGTTGATGACGGATATTTGGCATGGCTAAGAAACAGACTCCACCAACAGTGCCGCCAACCGGACCGGAAGCGGAACCGGCAGGCAAGGGAAAGCTGAAACTCATCCTGGTGATCGTGGTCGCCATGTTGGTGGCCGTAGGGCTTTCCATCGGCGGTACGCTTTACTTCATGAACAAGGGCGGCGACCTTGGTGACGACAAGGCCGAAGAGGCCGCGAGCACCGCCTCGGGCAAGCAGCCGGCGATCTATGAAGTCCTGATGCCGGCCTTCGTGGTCAATTTCAGCAACAAGGGGCGCCAGCGTTACATGCAGGTCAGCATTGCGTTGATGTCGCGTGATCAGGCTGCGCTGGATGCACTGAAAGTGCATATGCCGTTGTTGCGCAACCGACTGGTCATGCTGTTCTCCAGTCAGGACTTCGAGGCGTTGAAAACGCCCGTGGGCAAGGAAATGCTGCGTCAGCAGGCGACTGCCAGCGTGCAGGAACTGGCGCAGAAGGAAATTGGCAAGCTTGCCGTCGAGCAAGTGCTTTTCACCAACTTCGTATTGCAATAGAAGGCTGCCGCAGATGGCTGTTCAAGACCTGCTCTCGCAAGACGAGATCGATGCGCTCCTGCACGGGGTCGACGACGGTCTGGTGGATACCGAAAGCGATTCCGAGCCGGGATCCATCAAGAGCTATGACCTGACCAGTCAGGACCGCATCGTTCGCGGGCGCATGCCCACCCTGGAAATGATCAACGAGCGTTTCGCTCGTTACACCCGCATCAGCATGTTCAACCTGCTGCGCCGCTCGGCCGATGTGTCGGTCGGTGGCGTGCAGGTGATGAAGTTCGGCGAGTACGTGCATTCGCTGTACGTACCCACCAGCCTCAAT
Organism: Pseudomonas sp.; assembly: GCA_003488145.1. Lineage (GTDB taxonomy): Bacteria > Pseudomonadota > Gammaproteobacteria > Pseudomonadales > Pseudomonadaceae > Stutzerimonas. Next base: position 5,508 of record DNMQ01000129.1, on the reverse strand, counting down.
TTGGTGAAGATGAAGCCGCTGCGTGGCACCGCGCTGTTCATTCTCGACGCCAAGCTGGTGTTCAAGCTGGTGGACAACTTCTTCGGCGGCGACGGTCGCCACGCCAAGATCGAGGGGCGCGAGTTCACCCCGACCGAGTTGCGAGTCGTACGCATGGTGCTCGATCAGGCCTTCACCGATCTCAAGGAAGCCTGGCACGCGGTGCTGGACGTCAACTTCGAGTACGTCAACTCGGAAGTGAATCCGGCCCTGGCCAACATCGTCAGCCCCAGCGAAGTGGTGGTGGTTTCCACCTTCCACATCGAACTGGACAGCGGCGGCGGCGACCTGCACGTGACCATGCCCTATTCGATGATCGAGCCGATCCGCGAGATGCTGGATGCCGGCTTCCAGTCGGACGTCAGTGACCAGGATGAGCGTTGGGTCAAGGCGCTGCGCGAAGACATTCTCGACGTCAACGTTCCGCTCGGCGCGACTGTCGTCAGGCGGCAACTGAAATTGCGCGACATTCTGAACATGCAGCCGGGCGACGTGATCCCGGTGGAAATGCCAGAAGACATGATCATGCGTGCCAATGGCATGCCGTCCTTCAAGGTCAAGCTGGGTGCCCACAAAGGCAACCTGGCATTGCAGGTGCTGGAGCCCGTGGTCCGCCCACGCTGAGCCAGCCCTTTACTCAATTCGAGCCGATCGAGGATTAGCGATGGCAGACGAACACGACAACACCTCCCCCGAGGAACAGGCGCTGGCCGATGAATGGGCTGCAGCGCTGGCCGAAGCCGGCGACGCCAGCCAGGACGACATCGATGCGCTGCTGAATCAGGGCCCGGAAGCAGCCGCCCCGGCCGCTCCGCGCGCACCGCTGGAGGATTTCGCCAGCGCGCCCAAGTCCAATGGCGTGCAGCTGGGGCTGGACGGCCCGAACCTGGATGTGATCCTCGACATCCCGGTTTCCATCTCGATGGAGGTCGGCAGTACCGAAATCAGCATCCGCAACCTGCTGCAGCTCAACCAGGGCTCGGTGGTGGAGCTTGATCGTCTGGCCGGCGAACCGCTGGACGTGTTGGTCAACGGCACCCTCATCGCCCATGGCGAGGTAGTGGTGGTCAACGAGAAGTTTGGCATCCGGCTGACCGATGTGATCAGCCCGACCGAACGTATCAAGAAGCTGCGCTGACATGCGCGCGCTCGCATTCCTGACGGCGTTCGTCGCGCTGCCAGCCTTCGCCGCGGAACCGGCAGCCAGCATGAGCAGCGCCGGCATGGGCGCGCAGCTGAGCAAGCTGATGCTCGGCCTGTTGCTGGTGATCGGACTGATCTTCCTGCTCGCATGGCTGCTGCGTCGGGTTCAGCAGTTGAACCCGCGCGGCACCCAGGTGATCAAGTTGATCTCCACCCAGGCGCTGGGGCCGCGCGAGCGGCTGGTGCTGGTCCAGGTCGGCGGCGAGCAGATCCTGATCGGCCTCAGTGGCGGCCGCATCACGCCACTGCACGTGATGCAGGAGCCGGTGCACCTGCCGGACGCCGAGCCGGCCAACCCTGAATTCGCCCAGCGTCTGATGGAGCTGCTCGGCAAGGACCACAAGGACAAGCCTTGATGTTGCGCATTCTGCTGGTGGTCGCGCTGATGTTGCTCGGCCCGCTCGCCATGGCGCAGGAGCCTTCCGGCATCCTGGCCCAGGGAAACAACCCGCTCTCGATTCCGGCGATCACTCTGACCACCGACGCGGAAGGGCAGCAGGAATACTCGGTCAGCCTGCAGATCCTGCTGATCATGACGGCGCTGAGCTTCATTCCGGCGTTCGTCATGCTAATGACCAGCTTCACCCGCATCATCATCGTGTTTTCCATCCTGCGTCAGGCGCTTGGCCTGCAGCAGACACCGTCGAACCAGATCCTCATCGG